>DATHJK010000024.1:0-17120 GCA_035316225.1 Pyrinomonadaceae bacterium | reverse complement strand
CGCGGCAACAACACGAACCCTCTTTTCGCTTCCGAGAGTTTGACCACTTCCAAGCGGATACCGTGCCTTTGAGCTTCCTGAGCAGCCGTCTCGCCCGTATAGCCTTGGTCAACAAAAGCAAGTTCAACCGACTCGCCGGTTACTTCTTGCACCTGTTGCGCCAACTCTCCGACTTGTGTGCGGTCTTGTTCGTTGGCAGGTGGACCACCAAGGCCAACAAATTGCCGAGCGTGTCAACGGCAATATGCGTCTTGCTGCCTTTGCGCCGTTTCGCTCCATCATATGTGGCGCGAGCGCCCGATTCGGGCGTGGATTGAAGGGTGCGCGAATCAAATATCGCGGCGCTTGGCTGCGCGTTACGACCGGCGGCAACTCGCAAAACTTCGCGCAAGTCATGAACCATCGCTTCAAAAACACCGGCTTTGATCCAGCGTTGCGTTTGTTGATAGACAGCTTCCCAAGCAGGCAAATCGTGCGGCATCATGCGCCATGTAGCGCCAGCGCGCACAATCCAGCGCAAGCCATTGAAGACCTCGCGCAAAGAGTGTTCGCGTTGCGGAGCATCTTCAGTCATCAGGGTCAAATATGGAGCGACAAATGCCCATTCGTCATCACTAACATCACTGGGATAAGGTTTTCGACTCATGAGCCGAACTTACCACAGATTAAAGTTCATAACAGGCTCTAGTGATTAAGTAGCCAATAAAGGTGGCGAATTAGGCGGCTGCCGTGCTTCCCTACCTGGTAGGCTACTTTTACTGCGATTCACAGCAAAACTCAATGCTTATTTGGACACGCTATAATTATTGCTTTAAGGCAAAGCATACTAAGGAAGACTATAAGGCTAGGTTGGTCGCAAGGAAGAGTCTTAACAGTCCAAGTTTAGGAGCCTTATTGCAAAGGCCATCTTACTTTCGGAATGATTATGATTCCCTATCGGAAAACTTATGTATCCACACGGTTATACTAAGATACAAACAGGCATCAAGCATCCAGCGTTTCGGAAAATTTATGGTTCATAATCTGGATGAGCTTTAGTAATAATCACAAAAAGTTTATTCTTCATACGTCTTGTCACTCGGTCACTTGGTCACTGATGTTCTATCGCTCAATCCTTCGACCGCTTCTTTTCAGAGTTCCGCCGGAGACGGCGCACGAGATGGCGCTTCACTCTCTACGAGTTGCGCTCGGCACAAAGATAGCGCGCCGTGCTGTTGCGAGCAGGTACGCGCGCTCACCTTTCGGCGAATTGCGGCGCTTTGGGTTGGCGTTCAAAAATCCCGTTGGCATTGCAGCAGGATTTGATAAGAACGGGGTCGCAACTCAGGCTCTAAGCGCGCTGGGCTTCGGGTTCATTGAAGCAGGCTCGGTGACGAATGTGCCGCAGCCCGGGAATCCTCGTCCACGACTCTTCAGGCTTCCGCAGGATCAGGCTCTGATAAACCGCGCCGGATTCAACAACGAAGGCGCGGCCAAAATTGCCGCACGGCTTCGTGAGCACAGACCAGACTGTATCTTGGGCATCAACATAGGCAAGAGCCGCGTCGTTTCAGTTGAAGACGCTGCTGAAGATTACCTTGCCTGTTTTGATAAAATTTATGATGTGGCTGACTACGTGGTTGTTAACGTAAGCTCGCCGAACACGCCGAATCTGCGCCAACTTCAAAGCGCCGCTGCGCTCAGTTCCCTGCTCGACGCGCTGCAAAAGCGGAACCGCGAATTAGTTGAGCAAGGAAAGAGGCATGAAGCTGTACCTCTGCTCGTTAAGATTGCGCCTGATTTGAGCTTGCAGGAATTAGAGGAGATTGTCGGTGTCGCGCAGGTGTCTGAAATCTCAGGAATAATCGCAACGAACACGACGACAGGCCGCGCAGGGCTTCGCACACCATTGCGTGAAGTAGAACTTTTTGGCGAAGGCGGTTTGAGCGGCGCGCCTTTGCGGTTGCGCTCGAATGAAGTCATAGCAGCGCTCTATAGAATCACGCGCGGCTCCATACCCATCATAGGCGTCGGCGGGATTTTCACAGCCGCAGACGCATGGGATAAGATTTGCGCAGGCGCAAGTCTGGTGCAGCTTTACACTGGCTTCATATACCGTGGGCCGGGCGTTGCGCGAGAGATCAATGAAGGGCTTGCAAAGATTTTAGAGCGCGAGGGCTTCCAGTCTTTCGACGAGGCCGTAGGCTCGCGCGCCGAAGAGTTTTCCGGCGATTGAGCCACAATTCTGTTTGTAGTAGCGGGCTACATAGAAAAACATTAGGCCGGTAAGCACTGTGCGCTATTAGTCTCTATCTATGACACCACTGAATTTGCTATGAATGAAATATCTTACGCGCAAGTAATAGAAACAGACCGTCTGATTCTCAGGCCGCCGCGCATGGAAGACGCCGAAGCCATCTTCAATTCTTATGCTGGCGACGAAGAGGTAACTCGCTTTCTAACGTGGAAACCGAATGGCTCGGTCAGCGAGGTTGAAGGCTACTTACGCCAACTGCTCGCCGCACAGGGGCGCAATCAGTTCGATTGGGTCATAATCAAAAAGAGCGGCGGCTCGTTAATCGGCATGATAAGGGCGGGTTTAGACAAGCACAAGGTAGAACTCGGCTATGTTCTGGCGCGCGATGAGTGGGGCAAGGGGTATATGACCGAGGCAGCGCGCGCTGTGATGGATTTCGCGCTCGCCATGCCGGGCGTTTACAGGGTGTGGGGCCAGTGCGACACGGAGAACATGGCGTCGGCGCGTGTCATGGAGAAGATAGGAATGGTGCGCGAGGGGCGTCTCAGCCGCGCCGCCATTCACCCTAATATCAGCTCGGAGCCGCGCGATAGCTTCTATTATGCGAAGACTATATGAATGCTCTACAAAACTTTTGGAGGAACGTTGCCTGATGCAGACTTCAATGCAAGATAAGCTTATCATCGCGCTCGACGTTGAAAGCGCGCGCGAAGCTCTTAATCTCTTCTCGCGCCTGCGCCCGTTTGCAGGGCATTTCAAAATCGGCTCGAAACTTTTCACAGCAGCCGGGCCGCAGGTCGTGCGCGAAATGGCCGGCGCGGGCGCACGCATCTTCCTCGACCTTAAATTCCACGACATTCCTGCTGTCACAGCCTCTGCGTGTGTGGAAGCGACAAGGCTTGGCGTCTCTATCTTCACCGTTCACGCAACAGGCGGAAGCGAGATGATGCGCCGCACAGCGGAAGCGATTACAGAAATTGCCGAACGAGAAGGCGTCGCGCGCCCACGCGCAATAGGTGTTACTGTGCTCACAAGCCTGGATAACAATTCGCTTGCAGAAGTCGGAATCTCATACGGCACGGAGGAGCAGGTCAGAAGATTGACAAAGCTCGCTTTTGAGAGCGGCCTTGATGGAGTGGTCGCTTCCTCGCACGAAGTGGGACTGGTGCGAGAGACAGTGAAAGACGACTTCATCATCGTCGTGCCCGGCGTGCGTCCCGCAGGTGTCAGCCACGATGACCAGAAGCGTGTTATGACGCCAGCCGAAGCATTGCGCACGGGCGCAGACTATCTTGTGATAGGGCGCGCCATCATCAACGCGCCCGATCCAGAAATTGCCGCACAAAAAATCATTGACGAGATGGAGCAGGAAATGAGTCTGGAGTCTGGAGTCTAAAGTTTGGAGTCAAAAGCAAAAGACTGTTTTTGACGAGTTGACTCTTAGACTTCAGACTCCAGACCGTTATCAAATGAGACCTATCTACTTCAAACAGGGCAGCGGCCCGGCCTTGGTTTACGTTCCGGGAATCGAAGGAACAGGCAGGATGTTCTACAGGCAGGCGGAAGATTTGCAGCGCGACCATACGGTCATCTCTCTTCCGCTTCGAGCGGAAGGCCGCTATTCGATTCAGGTTCTTATTGAAGACCTTGTTTCAGCCGTGCGCGATGCGGGATTCAATAAAGCAACTGTGCTGGGCGAATCTTTCGGCGGACTGTTGACGATGGCTGCGGCGCTTGTGCACCCTGAATTGATTGAACGGATTATTCTGGTCAACACTTTCGCTCGCTTCCATGATCGTAAGAAGATAAATGCGGGCGTCGCCCTTTATTCGATTCTTCCCTACTCGTGGATAAGAGCGTATCGTGGCAGAACCGCTGGAGAAAATCTCTTCGACACTGATGCGCCCGAAGAGGTCAAGCTGGCCTACCGGCAGAGGACGCGAGAGGCGGCAACCCCAGGTTATCTCTCGCGCCTGAAGATCGTCCGCGACATTGATTTGCGCAGACGGCTCAGCCAGATAAAGCAGCCCGCGCTCGTGGTCGCAGGCGTAGAGGATAGCTTTCTTCCTTCCGTTGATTCAGCGAAAGAGATTTCAAGGGAGATACCCAGAGCAAAGCTCAAGCTGTTGGAAGGCGTAGGCCACGCTGCAATGCTTTCCCCGCGCGTTCGCGTGCGCGACTGGCTCGCGGAATTCGAGGGGCTATGAGCTTGGTATCGCGGCGCGTGCGATTGGGCTTTTCGCAGGTTTTATATTAAAACAGTAAGAGAAAAAGAGGTTAAGCGAGACGATTCGGAACTCGTGGGGGCGCACGCGCGTGTACAATTCAAAGGCGCGCCGAGGAGTTATCGCGCTACAATTTTTTTTCATATGCCGACGAAGGGGAGTCCACACGTTTTGAGAAGATTGCTCTTTTTAACAGGAGTTTTATTAATCGCCTCTGCGGTCTGCGCGCCTCTTCTGGCGCAGCACAATAACGAGCCAATACCTTTTTCAAATGCTCCCTATCGAATTGGCGAGCGCCTGACCTATCGCGTCTCTTTCTCAAATTTCATTGACGCCGCGCACGTTGAATTGCTGATTGCAGGGCGCGGCACATATTTTAATCGAGACAGCCTTCTGCTTCGCGCGCACGTCGAAACCACAGGCGTCGTCAACGCCGCGCTCTATTCGATAAACAACGACTACACCACCTACATTGATCCTGAAACGGGGCTTCCCTTCCGTTCGCAGCAGACTTTGCGCGAGGGCGGTCGCACAGCAGACACTTCTAGCGAGTACAACGCGCCGCTTGGCACAGGGGCTATCCCTTCGCGTCTGCACACGGGCGAATTTCCGGGGACTTACGACATGCTCTCGGCCTTCTATCGCTTGCGCGCACTCCCCCTGGCAGACGGCGCAACCTATCGCTTCAGCATGCAGGCCGAGGAAGAGATGTACCAACTCGAGTTGAAGGTTACAGGCCATCAACTCATAAAGACCAGCGTTGGCTCGTTCAGCACAATAGTCACGCAGGTGCGCATCCCCAACAACGGGGACGCTAATAGCTACCACGCGCGAATCTACTTCAGCGACGACGAACGGCACGTGCCCGTTCTATTGACCGCGCAACACAGCTCCGGCGAGATTCGCGCGGAACTCGCCAGTTCAGGTTTGCTGGGAGTGAGACCCGTACAGGCGACCGGAGCGGTTTCGCCTACGCCCGTACCGTCAAGACAGATAAACGTTCCCCCGCAGGGCGGACTGGACCCTCGAAACGGAACACAGCCGCCCACATCATCGCAAAACCGGAATACTTCGCAGACGGGGAATACGGCGCAGCCAACAAACCTGCCGTTCAAAGTTGGCGAGCAGCTTAATTACAATGTCTTTCTGGGAAACGTGGCGCAACCTGTCGGCACCGCATCTTTTCTTGTAAGACCGCGAGCAAGGTATTTCAATCACGATGGGCTGCTCTACACCGTGAGGGTGCAGACCTTGCCCGCTGCGCAGCGCATCTTTGTGGTGAGCGATCAGATCAACTCTTATGTTGACCCCATAACGCTTCTTCCCTTTCGCACAGAGCTTAACCTGACAGAGGGGACGCACCGCGACTCGCAGATTTTCACGCTTGACCAGGATCACGGCGCTGCATCATCCAGCACGGGGCAGCGACTTGAAATTCCCGTCGGAACACACGATTTCGTATCGGTCGCCTACGCGCTTCGATCTTTCAACCTTGACCCGCCGAGACGTAACGCCGTCTCTATTCTCGTACACAATCGCCCACGAACGCTCTTCATCACATCGCTACGGCGAGAAACCATTGACCTGGGCGGCACGCAGGTTCGCGCCATACAACTATCGCTAACGACTGATGACCCTATTCCGGACAAATACCAGCTACGCATCTGGGTAAGCGACGACAATCGCCGCCTGCCTCTGCGCATAACGGGCGTTTCCGCGCTCGGCACAGTCCGAGCCGATCTTGCAATCATTCCTTTGAATGAGCAATAAGCAGTTGTTCAAAGCTTGAGCGTCTTTAGCGGCACTTTGAAAAGTCCGGGCGGGGTTTTCTGATAGCCGTGAAGAAGAGTAAAGAGAATGAAGAGAGTCCCGCAGGAACAACTGAAAGTTTTTAATCTCAAATTTGAAATTTCAGAGTTGAGATTCTAAATTCTTCAATCGTTCCTGCGGGACTCTATTTTCTATTCCTGGCACTCAAAGCGCCGGGCTATTTTCACGCTGTCCTTATGGCACATCTGTATGTTCGTTAAGGCTGAGCCGGTTGAATCGCTCTTCCAGAAGCTCCGCTGCCAACCAGACTGTTCGTACCGAGCGGGCTTGTGCTCGATGTCGCCGGGACAACGTTCAGCCCTGTGTTGTAGAACTTATTCCCGTTGAAATTGTTCCCGCTGCTCGGTGAATCTTCAAACACACCAACGGCGGCTTCGTTGATTAGATTGCCGTTAGCATTGTTCTGATTCCCCTGAACGTAGATGCCGTCCATCTGGCTATTGAAAATAGTGTTGCCGTTGGCATTGTTCCGGTTGCCGATCAGATCGATGCCGTCGAAGACCGTGCTTTGTGCGACGGTATTGCCGCTCACTTCACCTCTGTTACCCTGATAATAGATGTTAGTCTGGCTATTGCCCGTTGTGTTTTTGGTGACTTTCACATTGTCAGAGTTGAAGATGAGTATGTTCGTAGAAGACCCGTTGTTGCAACCCGCAGGGTTTGAGGGCGTGCATGGCGCGTAGACGTGGTTGATAACCGTATTGCCGTCAATCGTGCCTTTAGCGCCGAAACCGAGTTGAATACCGTTCTGGGCTATGAACGGCGTCGAGCCTACTCCGGTCACGGCATTCCCCTTGATGTTCACTTCCGTGCCAGCTTCATTCGCAGTGATACCGTTCTTCTGGTAGTCGTGAACGCTCGTGCTCAATATGTCAACTTTGGATGAGCCGCCTTGCCCGCTCTGAACGAATATGCCCAAACCGTTCTGGCAACCTTCACTCCCCGCGCCGAGTTTGATGTTTCTAACGGCAAGTCCCTCTATACGCCCGGAAGCATTGCGATAATAGACGCCTATGTAGTTTGGCGCGGCGCATCCGGTAAGCCCGCCTGTAGAACCGTCAACTGTAAGGTTGATGAGATTAACTTTGCTTGTTCTGTCTACCAGAATGATGGGCGCAATCGGATTGCCGCTTGTCAGGCTGGTTGTATTAGAGCTTACGGCAGCGGGCATCACTATGGCCTGGTTCTGATTCTTAACAGATATTCCCTGAACAGTTAGCGATTTATTAATCGTCACCTGCTCGTGGTAAGTTCCCGGACAGACATTGATAGTATCGCCGGGGCTGGCGGCTGTAACTGCCGCCTGTATGCTGGTAAATTGAGCGGTGGGACACTGAGCGTGGTCGTCATCAACAAAGAATTGCGCATGATGTCCTCCACCGTCTCCATCATGATCGTCATCGTTGAGCCGTGCGGCATGAGCGCGCCCGCTTCCCAAAGCTATTATACCGACCAGCAGAGCCATCATTGACAGGAATCTGAGACTTTTTTGATTCATTAACACTTCCTCCTTGAATTTGAGATTACGTTTAAGTTTTGAACGTGCGCCTCGCAGCATTCAGAGAATCGTTGACGAGGAGCAGGATAAAACTAATAGGGGGGTGAAGGTCGTCCGTCTTGAGAACAATGGTATCATCTCACAATGAGATGCGCACATGAGGGATAAGAGAATGCCCCGTTGATAATTCATAAGTTTTGGGGAACAGCCTGCACTCTATATTCATGCGCCCGGCCATGTCAATCCCGCAGATGTATTAAAACTTGAATTTTATAAGGCAAGCTCAAATGAAACTCCTCTCAAGATTATTGAGCAGCATACAACCGCGCCAGTTCTCGCTTGAGTAGTTTTCCCGTCGGGCCTTTCGGAATGTCTGCGACGAAGCGAACGCTCTTCGGGCACTTATAATCCGCCAGCCGCTCGCGGCAGAAACTTATCATCTCTTCTTCGGTCGCGCTCTCGCCCGTTTTGAGAACGACGAAGGCAGCGACCTCTTCGCCGTAGAGTGGATCGGGCACGCCTATGGCTGCTGCGGCTGCGACAGCCCTGTGCTGGTAGAGAACTTCGTCAATCTCGCGCGGATAGATATTTTCGCCGCCGCGTATAATCATGTCGGATTTTCTGTCAACGATGTAGAAGAAGCCGTCTGCGTCGCGGTAGCCGACATCGCCCGTATGAAACCATCCGTTGCGAAAGGCATACTCCGTTGCTTCAGCGTTTTTGAAGTAGCCCTTCAAAATGTTCTCGCCGCACAGTACGATTTCGCCAAGCGTGCCATCCGGCACTTCTTCATCTTCTTCATCAACGACCTTCATCTCGTTACCTATAGCCATCCCGCACGAACCCGGACGGCGACGTTCGTCCGGCGGATTGAACGTAGAGCGGCAGGTTGATTCCGAAAGCCCGTACCCTTCTATAACCAGGCAGTTGAAAGTCTCCTCAAATGTCCTTAAAACTTCGGCAGGCACTGGGGCAGAGCCGCACATGGCGAAGCGCAATTGATCCGCCTTCAATCCTTCGGGAACTCCGTCCGGGTAAGTTGTCAGCAGCATAGAGAGCATAGTTGCCACAGAGCCGAACGAAGTTATCTCGTAATCCGAAACTATCTGCCAGAAGCGCGAGGCCGAGAATTTCGGACTGATGACGGTGGACGCTCCTGCGTATAACGGAGTCATGGTGGTTACGGAAACCGCGTTCATGTGAAAGAGCGGCATTATGGTAAGAAGCCTGTCATCTTCCGTGAACCCGAGCCAGCCGGTTATCTGTCGCGCGTTCGCAATCAGATTTCTGTGTGTGAGCAGACAGCCTTTCGGTTTCCCGGTCGTGCCGGACGTATAGATAATGATCGCTTCGTCATCCGGCTCTATGTTCACTTCGGGCAGATGTTCGTCCGCGAGCGCGTATTCTTCCGTCGCTCGCTCTTCATCATCGAAAACAATAATGTGACGGAGGTGCGCCAGCTCGCTGCGAATCTCTTCTATGCGTGGAAGAAACTCCGAGCTGACCAGAAGCGCTGCGGCTTCCGAATTGTTGATGACGTATGCCATCTCCTGTGATTTAAGTAGCGAGTTGACCGGGCCAGCCAGCGCGCCCAGTTTGAAGCAGGCGAAGTACGCTATGATGTACTCGACACCGTTCGGCATCAAGAGGCTCACCACATCGCCCTTCTTGATTCCTAGCGCCGCAAGCATACGAGCCGTTCTGTTCACGGCCTCGTCAAACTCTCGGTATGTGTAGCTGCGACCGTCCGCTTCCGAAAACAGAAACTGTTTTTCCGTGTGCTCGCGCACTTTCACTTCCAGAAGATGGCGCAGATTTTTCGGTTCTTCCGAGGGCTTCTCAGCCCTCTCCTCTTTGCTATTCATCTTGATTTCTATGATATATTAAGCCGCGCTTGAGTCACCACCACCGGACGCGCGCGTGGCTTCTTTAAGAGGGTCTTGGAACCTTCAGACCGCGCGCCGCGAGTCGCACAGCTTTCAAGCTAATTTACATGAACTCGACTGGCGGAGAAATTAACACGCCTATGGCTATTTATCGAAATTTCATCAACGGCGAATGGATAGAATCCACATCATCAAAGACCGTTGACAACATCAACCCTGCGAACACAGACGATGTTTTAGGAACCATCAAACAGGCCACGCGCGACGAAGCTCGTCAGGCGGTTGAGGCCGCAAGCCTTGCTTTTCGCTCATGGCGCTCGACGCCCGCTCCGCAACGCGGTCGCATAATAGCGCAGTTCGCACGCCTGCTTGAGAACGAAAAAGAGAACGTGTCCCAGTTGCTAACGCGCGAGGAGGGCAAGACCGTAGCAGAATCACGCGGCGAGCTTCAACGCTCCATCAACGTCGCAGAGTTCTGCGCAGGCGAAGCCAGAAGAATGACGGGCGAGACAATCCCGTCAGAGTTGCCGCTGAATTTCGCTTACACGATCAAGCAGCCGCTGGGCGTTGTCGCATGCGTCACCCCCTGGAATTTTCCCGTAGCCATTCCCGTCTGGAAGGTTGCGCCCGCGCTCGCGGCTGGCAACACAGTTGTTTTCAAGCCCGCTTCTTTAACTCCGGCGACAGCCGTGCGCATAGTTGAATTGTTTGAAGAAGCGGGAATCCCGCGCGGCGTTCTCAACCTTATCTTAGGCTCAGGCTCGGAAGCGGGCGACGAGATAATCAATCATCCGGCAGTCCGCGCCGTCTCTTTCACAGGCTCGAACGGTGTGGGCATAAAGCTTTACGAGCAGGTCTCGCGTCGCGGCGCTAAAGCTCAATGCGAGATGGGCGGCAAGAATCCTGTCGTCGTGCTTGAAGACGCAGACCTCGATCTGGCGGTCGAATCAACAACGCAGGGCGCGTTCGGGTCAACGGGACAGCGCTGCACTGCGACGAGCCGTGTGGTCGTCGTCAACGAAATTGCGGATGAATTCGTTTCGCGCATTGCCTCGCGCGCGAAGAATTTGAAGATAGGCGACGGCGCAGAACCTGCGACTGAAGTTGGCCCTGTTGTTGACAGCGGTCAATTCAAGACCGTGCTTCATTACATTGATGTCGGGCGCGAGGACGGCGCGGAGATGGTCTGCGGGGGCGACTTGCCTCGCGGAGCGGGGTTGAGCAGAGGCTATTTCGTTCAGCCCACAATTTTCGATCACGTCAAGCCGGACATGCGTATCGCGCGCGAAGAAATTTTCGGGCCTATTCTCTCCATTCTGCGCGTGAAAGATTTCGATGAAGCGATGCAGGTTGCTAACGACTCCGAGTACGGGCTTTCTTCATCAATCTTTTCGAACGATGCCGCGCGCATCTTCCGCTTCGTTGACGAGATAGAGACTGGCATGACGCATATCAACTCGCCCACCACAGGCGGCGAGGCGCACATTCCTTTCGGTGGCATCAAGTCAACGGGCATAGGCGACCGCGAGCAAGGCTCTACGGCGCTGGATTTCTACACTGAGTTGAAAGTCGTATACGTTGACTACACGGGACGTAAGCGCGAGGGAAATTTGTACTGAGCAGTGAAAAGATTATTTCTCACGCAAAGGCGCAAAGGCGCGAAGAAGAACGCAAAGGAGTTAAGTGGCATTCCGTCTTGCGTCTTTCCTTTGCGCCTCCAGCGTCTTTGCGTGAGAAATTTTTTCTTAAACCAATCTCAAGCTAGAAAGAAACTACATACATGAGCACAGCCGAGCAGAAGGCAACGCAGTCCGAGACAATACGCAAGCACAAAGAGTTCCTCTTCCCTGTGGTCGCAACCTTCTATCAGGAGCCGATTGCGCTCGTCAAAGGCGAGGGCATGTACGTCTGGGACGACGAGGGCAATCGCTACCTTGACTGCTTCGGCGGCGTGCTCACCGTCAGCGTAGGCCATGCGAATCCAAAGGTTAACGAGGCGATCATCAATCAAGTCCAGACGCTTCAGCACACTTCGACGCTCTACGCGAACAAGCCTCAGTCCGATTTAGCTGAAAAGCTCGCCGAGATAACGCCCGGCAATCTTAAGAAATCATTTTTTACGAACAGCGGCACGGAAGCCGACGACACAGCGATTCACGCTGCGAAGACCGCTACGGGAAGGCACGAGATTGTAGTCCTTCGTCACAGCTACAGCGGACGAAGCGCAACGGCGCTTTCCGCCGTAGGCCACTCGACGTGGCGTCCTCTTCCCTCTCAAGTAGCAGGCATCGTTCACGCGCGCGCGCCCTATTGCTATCGCTGCCCCTTCAAGCTCACTTACCCGGAATGCGGCCTGGCCTGTGCAGACGACATTGAAGACGTGATTATGACTGCGACTATGGGCGAGATTGCCGCGTTCATGGCCGAGCCTATACTGGGCGTAGGCGGCTTCATCGTTCCGCCTCCGGGCTATTTTGAGAAAGCCGTAGAGATAACCAGAAAGCACGGCGGGCTTTTCATTGCCGACGAAGTTCAAACCGGGTGGGGGCGCACCGGCGACAAGTGGTTCGGCATTGAGCACTGGGATGTCACGCCCGACATACTCACTTCCGCGAAAGGTGTTGGCAACGGCGTCCCCATAGGCATCACTGTCGCCACGCCTGAAGTCGCGGACAAATATCCCGGCGTCACCTTCTCAACTTTCGGCGGCAACCCTGTCTCATCCACTGCGGCGCTCGCGGTAATCAAGTACATTGAGGATGAAGACCTGAAGACAAACGCTGCAACTGTCGGCGCTTATTTCCGTGAGAAGCTTGATGGTTTGAAAGAGAAGTATCCGGTTATAGGCGACGTGCGCGGCATGGGCTTGATGCAGGCGCTGGAACTCGTGAAAGACCGCGAGACCAAAGAGCCAGACCCGCAATCCGTCCTAAAAGTTTTCGAGGAGACGAAACGGCGCGCCGTCCTCATAGGTAAAGGCGGTCTCTACGGCAATGTCATACGCACAGGCGTGATGCTCAACTCAACCAAAGATACGATTGACGAACTGATTGAAGCGCTGGATGCAGCCTTATCGCTTATATAGACAGCTTAAGGTACGATTGTCAGGCGTGATGTTTGCCGATAAAATTGCACAATCTTTCAGTGATTCCAAATCATTGACACATTATGTCTCCTGAAGAACGACAACTCCTGAAAGAAATCTTCCGGCGGCTGAAAGATGAACCGCTCAAGCCGGACACTGAGCGATACAGGCAATTGTATCAGCCCCTTTATGAGCACCCCGGGTGCGAAGACCCTGTGCAGCTCTTGGAGACTTACGTTGAGTTCAGCGATGTAGAAAGCATTCAACTCTTTTCCGGCTTTCGCGGCTCAGGGAAGACGACGGAGCTTCTCCGGCTGAAAAAGCAGTTGGAGCAGCAGGGGTACGTCGTGCTCTACGCCGATGCAGTTGAATACGTCAACCCTTCCGAAGAGATTGATATTTCAGATTTGCTGATCGTACTGGCCGGAGCGTTCAGTGATGCTCTGGAAGAATGGGCTGAGCAGCTGCAAGAATCTGTCAAACTCGCTAATGAGTCTTACTGGACGCGGTTGAAAACCTATTTGACGAGAACCATTGTCAACCTCGAAGAAGCTGGCGTTAAGCTCGAAGCTAACACTCCGGCCAAAGAAGTGCTGGGTGGAGTCAAAGCCGGGATTGACCTGAAGCTTGCGCTAAAAGAATCCCCTTCATTCCGCCGGAACTTGCAACAGTTTTTGCAGAACCGCATCGGCGAATTACGAGCCGAGGTCGTCGCATTCTTCCAAGATGGCGTCAAGGCCGTTAAGCAAGTGTGGGGTGATGAGAAGCAAGTTGTTTTCATCTTCGATTCGCTCGAACAGCTTCGCGGTTCGCTTACTAATGAGCGAGAGGTGCTACGCAGTGTAGAGCGCGTCTTTGCCAGTCACCTCAATCTGCTCGAATTGCCTTACGTTCATGTAATCTATACCGTGCCGCCTTGGCTGGAATTTGTGATGCCCGGCGTGGACATCAACACGCTGTGGACTATCAAGCTATGGAACAACGACCCGCCGCGTTCCCATTATGAATATGGCTGGAATGCTCTGCGCAGCCTAGTATTGAAGCGACTCGGCAAGGAGGCTTGCCAGAAAGTATTCAATTGCCAGACGATTGAGCCTTTCACCGCTGCCGATGATTTAATTGATGCTTGTGGTGGCGACTTGCGCATCATGCTTAGATTGCTGCGCGAAACTCTGCTGCGCGCCCGCTCACTCCCGATTTCTCAGGAAGCGATCAGCGGTGCGATTACTTCTGTGCGCGGCGACTTCATGTCAATCTCAATCGAGGATGCGCGATGGCTTGCGCAGATAGGCGAACAGCGCAAGCACGGATTGCCGGACACTAACCCCGAAAGCGTTAACCGCCTGACTCGTTTCTTGGACACCCATTTTGTGTTGTATTTGAAGAACGGGGAAAAATGGTATGACACGCACCCGCTGATACGCGAAGAGGTGACGAAAATTATCGAACGCCATAGCCGAACCGGGTCACAAAGCCAATCTCAACCCATAAACCCAGCCACGCCATGATCGAGCCTGAAACATCAACAGCCGGAACGTTGGCCCAACGCACTCAGATTGCGGCGTCACCCGACTGGCAGAACCTGTTGACCTATTTCGACGTGTCAGGCGAAGGCTTCGCGTTCATCGTTCTGCTTGTACCTGATGGGGATTGGGCTAAAGCCTGCCGCCAAGCGCTGGAGCGATATTTGATTGCTTATCGCAAGAGACTTGTGACCTTACGATTTGAGAGTGCGGAAGAGTTCGAGCAAGAGTTGGCTAGTCGATTGCTGTCTCTTCAAGTTGATGAAGAAACAGGCGCGGTCTGGGTCGGGGCGGCGATCCCGGAAGTTTCCAAAGAGTACGAGAAGTGGCAGGCGGCGTGGCGCGTCGCAGTGGCACGCTTGAACCAGTATCGGAACCCGCTACGCCAGCAGTTCAATGTTCCTTTGCTGTTCGTTGGCTCGCCGTGGATTCAAACTACTCTACGCGAGATGGCTCCCGATTTGTGGTCTGTGCGAACACTTGTGGTGCGAATTACGCCGTCCTCGGCTGATTCCGAAAGGATGGATCAGTCTTCATCTTCACAGGAATACGTAGGCACATGGGAAGAGGGACGTACGATTGACCCTGATTTCGCACTAAAACAAGCAGAAAACGTGCGCGGCCAGCCCGGTAAGGAGCTTCCACTATCGCGCCTGCTCAGTCGCGCCGGGTTAGGGTTCATAGCGCGCTATCGCTGGGATGAAGCCGAGCGCGCGTTAACAGAAGCAATCAATTTACACCGACAATTCGGAGAAGCAGCAGAAGAACTAGCAAATTTACTTTATAATTATGCTGATGTTCTTCAAGGGAGAAACGCCTACGATCAAGCAGTGTCCGTTCTGTTAGAGGCTTTGACGCTTTATCAACAGTCAAAAGATGTGCTCGGTGAAGCCAATTGCCTATTCTATCTAGGTCATATTGCGCTGAAGCGCTCGCAATTCGAGGAAGCGCGGACGCGCTATGAAGAAGCTGTGCGGCTTTATAGACAGATCGGCGCGGCGCTCGGAGAAGCTAATTGCCTACATGGTCTGGGCCATCTTGCATACATACACTCACTATATGATGAGGCGCGAACGCGCTATGAAGAAGCTTTACAGCTCTATCCGCAGATCGGCAATGTGCTCGGAGAAGCCAATTGCCTCTATAGTCTCGGCGAGATTGCATTAACGCGGTCAGAATTGGACGAGGCGCGAACGCGCTTTGAAGAAGCTCTACGACTCTATAGGCAGATCGGCGATATGCTCGGAGAAGCTAATTGCCTCTATAGTCTCGGCGAGATTGCATTAAAATATTCAAGATACGATGAAGCACAGACGTACTCTGAAGAAGCATTGCAACTTTACAGAGAAACTGGTGATATATTAGGCGAAGCCAACTGCATATATGGTCTTGGCGACATTGCTTTAGCGAAAAAAGAGGAGGCCGATGCCAAGCGGTTATACACTACTGCGCTGGAACTGTACGAGCAAATTCCTCAGCCACACTCCATCGGCAGGACGCACCTACAATTAGCGCGGCTTATAATAGATGAAAAGGAGCGCGAGCAGCATCTTCAGGCCGCTCGCGCTGCGTTGGAGAGCATCGGCTTAACGGATTTGGTCAAGAGGTTGGATGAAGAATTCAGCAAGGTTGCTAACTGATTTGCTAAACTCGCCCGGCTTGTCGCCTGTCGGTTTTTATATTCTTATCAAATCCCAAACACTTTTCTGATTATTGGAGCAAGTAGATGAAGACTCTAATCCGTAACGGTCGCATCATCACTGCTGTTGATGATTACAAAGCCGACATTCTAATTGAAGACGAAGTTGTGTCGGTCATCGGCGCGAAGCTTGAGATGGAAGCTGATCGTGTGATTGACGCGAGCGGGAAGCTTGTCATTCCCGGCGGCATTGACCCGCACACGCACATGGAGTTGCCGTTCGGGGGAACGCAGGCGTCGGATGATTTTCGCACGGGGACGATGGCGGCGGCGTTTGGCGGAACTACGACGATTATTGATTTCGCTGTGCAGTATAAGGGGCAATCTTTAATTGAAGGGCTGGACAACTGGCACGCGAAGGCAGAGGGGAAGACGGCGATTGATTACGGGTTTCATCTGATTACGACCGAGTTCGAGGATAATCAGACGGAGCAGATGCATACGCTGATTGACGAGGGTGTGACGAGCTTTAAGTTATTCATGGCCTATCCGGGCGTGTTTCTGGTTGACGACGCGACCATTTATCGGGCGATGATTACGGCGGGCGAGCGCGGCGGCCTTATCTGCATGCATGCTGAGAACGGTATAGTCATCAACGAGATTATCAAGCGAGCGCTGGCCGAAGGTAGAACCGCGCCGAAGTACCATTCGTTGACGCGGCCAACGGTTGCGGAGGCTGAAGGCGTACATCGTGCGATTGCTATCGCCGAGATGGCAGAGACGCCCGTTTACATCGTTCATCTCTCCTGCGCGGACGCGCTCAATCAGGTGAGAGAGGCGCGCGACCGTGGGATACCTGCCTTCGCTGAGACTTGCCCGCAATATCTGTTTCTCTCTTACGACAACTATGAAGAACCCGGATTCAACGGCGCGAAGTACGTGATGACGCCGCCGCTTCGTGAGAAGTGGAATCAGAAGGAGCTGTGGAAGGGACTGAAGTCGGATGACCTTCAAGTTATCTCAACCGACCACTGCCCGTTCTGCATGAAGGAGCAGAAGGAGTTGGGTAGAGACGACTTTTCTAAAATTCCCAACGGAGCGCCGGGCGTTGAGAACCGCGTGCCTCTCATCTACAACGGAGGCGTCGTAGAGAACCGCATCAGTCTCAACCGTTTCGTCGAATTGACTTCGACAGCCG
>DATHJK010000023.1:0-3559 GCA_035316225.1 Pyrinomonadaceae bacterium | reverse complement strand
CCAGAACAAGGCCGCGCGCAGTCTCGCGCACAGAGCCGAATTGAGAAAGGTTCTGCTTGAAGCTGGCCGACGAAGCGCGCTGCTGCTCCGCACGCTGCTCCGCGTTCTGCCTTGCCTGTTCGGCTGCGCGCTCGCCTTCTATGCGCGCAAGTTGCAGCTTGGCCTGCTCGGCCTCTGCACGGACTCTATCAAGCTCCTCTCGCAAGCGCGCAATCTCAGAGCGTAGGTCGCGCATCTGCTCGTTGGCGTTCGCAAGGTCGCGCTCGGAGTTTTCGCGTTGCCGCGCTTCTCTATCCAATGACGTTCGCAATTGAGTAAGCTGATCCTCAGCGTTTGACGCAGACTGCTCGGCCTCGCGTATGGCAGCGTCGCGCCGCTCTATATCAGCGCGCCGCTCACGCGCTGCCTTGCGCGATGCGGCCATCTCCTCCGCATGCGCGCCCAGACTCGTTGCGCGACGCGAGAGCGCGTCAATTTCCGCAGTGGTCTGGCGCAACCGCCATGCGTTTTCTGCCTGCTCAAGCTGTTGCTGCGCTTCCTTCAACTCATCCTGCGCGTCTCTTTCTGCCCCCGCGTAGCGCGCAAGATTAATAGCCTGTCTTGCGCCCAGCAGTGATGTCGGCGTTTCATGCAAATCGCTGTCGGCAATCTCAGGAATCTGCGGATCGTTGAAGTAGTCGCTGGTGTTGCCCAGATACTGAACGTTGACGGTAGCAATTTGCGCGTCGCCGGGTCTCAAAGGTGGAAGATTCTCCAGAACAACCATGCGGCTTGGGCTGCGTACAAGAAAATGCGGCTCGGCTGTCACAATCAGCGCGAAAGTCTGAAGCGGCGTGGTCACGTCCAGCTTTGAATCTATGAAGTTGCTGCCGCTTCGCTTTATCTCGCCAAGATTATCAACGTGACCTTCGGGCGAGATAGCCCAGAGCACGTAGGTCGTGTAAACGCCGCCGAGTTCAGATGCGCGCGGCAGATTGTCTACGTTCAGTTCAACGCGCGTCCCGCGTCTTCCGGCTCGCCTGACCTTCGCCGTCCCGGAAAGACGTGGCAGCCGGGTTGTCCCGCGAAATCTCACGGTCAGGGTTTCATCTAAAGGATACGTGACGGCTATGGTCTGACGCGGAACGTCGCTCTGTGCCGCAATGAAAGCCGCAACGAAAAAGATAGTAAAGGCTGCGCCAACGAGGCGCTGGAAAGAGAGAGGGGAGCACGGTCGGTTATGCATACGATAGCTCCTTACAGGGTTGTCATTAACGAAAATAGACGGGAGAGTCTTCGGGCGCGCAAGCGCGTTTTTAAGCTCGGACGCTTCTATTGATGCTTGCATCAATGGGAAATGTTGCCGAAGGTTGCCGGGATAATCAAGCCCTGCGCGTTAATTTTCTCGATTTGTAGGAGCGTAAGCCGGGCGGGCGGGGACAACAAATCACAGAAAATTTCTTCAATCTTCTTGCTTTCCTTTCCGACTTCGCCTATTACTGTGCAGGTCACAGGCAGGATGAGAGCGGCGACGAACCGCCAACTCCGCCTGATAGACGCGCTCTTAGCTATTTCAAAATCTGATAAAAGCTCTACCCCTTAGCGAGCTTTGCTCTTTTCTTTGCTTCAGAGAGCGAGAACCTGCAACTGTCTCTACCTTGAGCTTTAAGATAATTGATATTTCTCGCTGTAGAAGCAAAGGGGAAGACATAAGCTCGCAAAGAATGGTTTTGAAAGGTGCCCTTGGATTTCTAAATTTTACCAGGAGAAGCCCACATGCAAATACGTCACGCATTCTTTATTGCTCTCATAATATCAATCGCCGGCCTTGCAATCGGTTGCTCAAGCAAAGGGTCTAATGCGAATAACAGCAACAACTCGAACCGCACAGCAGCAACGACGCAGCAGAACTCCAACATCGCTTCGATCATAGAGTCAACTGCAAACGCAGCTATGGATAATCCCACAGGCAGGAGCGACAGCACATCTTCAAACACTCAGACGAGCGAACGTTCGACACGTAATTCCAGCTCGAAGAATTCCAATAGAACCGCTACGCTCAACAACAACAGGGCGCGCCAGAATAACAATGACGCCGTGCGCAGAATCGCCAATGAAGGCGAGCGTCAGATACGAAATATTCTCGGAAGGCCGTAACATTCAAGATGGAAATATAAGCATCCGGCTTTGCCTGCTGCTCTCCTCGAAGATTGATAAGAAGGGCGTAGAGCTTGATTGATTACCAATCAAGCTCTACGCCCTTTTTTGTAGCTAAAGAAAGATTCAGCCGCGTGCGGCGCGGCGGTCTGCGACGAATTGGACTATGGCGCAGGTCAGCGCGCAAAGAAGCAATATGTGTATGAAGCCGCTGCGCCCCGTTAGCACGCCTATCAACCAGATCAGAAAGAGTGCGCCCGAGATTATCCACATTCCCATCGGTTTCAAATCCTGCTTTCCCGCTTCATGTATCAGAGCGCCGTGAACAGATACAAACGCATGAAGAGAATTTCGCTACTGGCTCGCGGCTCTCGGCCCAGGCTTCGGCAACTCTATCGCGCGCAACCCTGTGCTGTTAGAATCGCTCCCGACGAGGAAAGAAGAGTTTCCGGCTTTAGCTATAACGAGCGAGCGAGAGTTCTGCTGCGCGCTTGTGCCGCCGCGTGAACCTTCTTCTTCGGCAGTCCACAGCAATTTTCCGTCGCGGCCTGCGAATCCGAGCGCGAATTTCGCCCCGGCGGCAACCAGCACGTCTTGAACACCGTCGCCGTCGAGGTCTGCGAACGCGGCTGAATCAGCATCTGTAGCGCCCTCTGCTACCCATGCGGGCTGGCCTGTAATAGTGCTGATGGCAACAACGCGCCCCGCCTCTGTGACGGCTATGACCTCGGGCGCTCCGTCGCCGTCAAGGTCGGACACTGTGAGGATTCCGCGCGGCCTGTCGTGCGGGAAATCAATCTTACCCAACGGGTGCAGGTCTGACGGGTCGAATGCTATCAACCCGCTCTCCATGCCCACTAGAATCATAGCAATGTAAGGCCCCTGAACGAAGACGGGCGCGGTCGTGAACTTTGTATTTAATTTCGTCTCCACAGAGAGACTGCCATCCTCTGCGCGTACCTGAAGGACTCCCTCTTTAAGAGCCAGAGCGATGCCGTGCGTGTTCTTGTAGGCGAAAGATACGGGCGAGCCTACGACGCTTGAGCCTACATCCGTTTTGCTGAGAACCTGTCCGCTTTCAGGGTTGATGAGAAGCAGAGTTTTCCCGCCGTTTGCTATGATGGCAAGCTCGCTCGCCGTCTGCTGTCCGAAATCCGCAGCCACCCCACTGGAAACCGCTTCTTCAAGACGAACGCGCCAAAGCTCGCGCCCCGTCGCTCCTTCCAATGCGCGCACGCCTGCGTCGAAAGCCACAAGGACGTTCGCAAGCCCCTGCGCGGAGTTGAATATCACGGGCGTGAAGGCTTCAGCGCCGCTGTTGCCTGTCTGCTCGCCTCTCAGAGCATTGGGGCGAAAGCGCGCAGTCCACAGAGCCATCCCGCTCGCTCCGTCCAGCGCGAAGACCATGCCGTCGGAATTCACG
>DATHJK010000022.1:0-2701 GCA_035316225.1 Pyrinomonadaceae bacterium | reverse complement strand
CGCAGTCTTTATAGCCTGCATCATCTCCGTACCGCCGCTGCCCCGCTGCCCTTCAAGAAATTCCTGCGCCTTCCTCAAGTTCTCTTCAGTTGCTGGAACGGGTTGCGGGAAGAGCACGTGCGTGTCGCCTGCGAATGTGATGAGGTTGAACGTGTCGCGCGGGTAAAGTCCCTGAAGAGCCAGCTTCATCGTCTCCTTCGCTTTCTCAATCGGGAAACCCTCCATAGAGCCTGAGGTATCTATTACGAAGACAAGCTCTTTCGGCGTCACGTCCTCCACAGTAACCCGCTCAGGCGGTTGAAGGATGAAGCTGAAGAAACCTCCGTTCGAGTCGTGATGCGTGAGCAGCGCGTCTTCTATGCGGCGACCCGCAACGTCGTACTTCAACACAAAATCTCTATTGGGAATCTCGCCCTGATTCTTCAGCTTGATAATTGCACTCGAATCGTTTGTTCGTTGAAGATCAATTTCGTGCGTGTTCGACGAGATATTCTCTACGGGAACGCCCGCGTCCAGCGTGACTTGAACGGAGATGTCGTGACCGGCTCGCATTCCTGCGGGCGCGGGGCGCGGCGTGATGCGCGAAGCATCCGGCACTTGCGTGGTGTCTGGCGAAAAACCGTTCGACTGCCTTCCCGTAGGAGAGCCTGGAATGTAACGCGGCCCGACTACCATTGGAAACGAGAACTGGTAAGTGCCGTCCTCGTACTTCAGCGTTTCGACGTAGCTGATTTCAACCGTCACCCTCTCGCCGGGCATGATGTTGGCAACAGACTGCGTGAAGATGTTCGGGCGCTCCTGATCCAGAAGGCTCGCAACGTGGCCGCCGGCGCGCGCGGCCTCGTAAACGGCCTGCGCCTGCTCTCTTCGCATGATCTTCCCCTTAACGGTGCGTGTGCCAACATGCATGGTCATGTCGTCAACTGCCGCCGATTGCGGGAGCGGGAAAACGTAGACAGCTTCTATCTTCTCGTTAAAACTGTTCTCGAACTCCTGCGTGACCGTTACACGTGACAGAAAGCCGCTTATCTCTGCTTTCACGTCCGTGTGCTTCAGAGGGCACGCGCCGCGCGGATGCCCTTGTGGGTCAACCGCCTGTAGCGCGCCCTCAGTCACCTGATTAGTTTCAGCGTGCGCGACCGTAGTTGTTCTATTTGAAGCTGCGTAAAGTGCGATTGCGGTCAGCGCAATCGCAATTGTGAATGCGATTTTGACGAAAAGCCTGCGATTCATAAATCTCCTCCGCCGGACAGAATTCGATTGTGCGCGTGTCTTTGAAACAGACTCGCGCTTCGGCAATTTTCTGCGAGGTAAAGTTTTCGTTGTGGAGCCAGTTGGCATGTTATCCGGACTCCGAAGCTAGAACGCCTCTTCATCGAAAAGCTTGCAGAGAAATTTCTGCCGTCTCTGGAATCACTGTTGCCGCAGGGCATCCATTTCGATTACACTCGTGCCCCGGAGGTGTTTTATGAAGAAATATTTGATCGGCCTGATCTTCCTGCTGGCGCTCGCTCCTCTCTCCTTCAGCACGAAAGCGTCGGATCAAACGCCGCAGCTTACTGCCGAAGAGATTCTGAACAAGCATTTCGATGCGGCGGGCGGTAAACAAAAGCTTGCCAGTTTCAAAACGCGCGTCGCCGTTGGCACCGTAAAGAAAGAGGCCGAGCCGGACGCCAGGTTAGTCATTGCTTCCGATGCAAAGCGCGTCTCAGCCGTCTACGCTTTCCAGAACATCACATGGCTTATGGGCTACAACGGCTCGTCAGCTTTCATGCGCCCGACCCTGCCGCGCGAAGTCCGTCTGGTGCAGAGCAAGTACAGCGACATACTCGCTTCCGGGTACATGTTCAATAGCATCTCGCTCTACAACACGCTGCTGAATCCGCCGCCGGATACTAAGTTCACTGCCAAGGGGACGAAAAAAGTTAACGGGCGACCCGCTTACGTCGTTGAAATGAAACCTAAATCCGGCGACACCATGCGACTCTATTTCGACACGGAGAATTTCATGTGGGTGCGCACAGATTACGGGCGTGTGGAGATGACCAAGACGCAGGGCGCGTTCACCAACGATGTCGTAGCGCACGGCGAAGACGACAATGTTGTTGATTTCTATTTCGAGACCTCGGATTTCAGGGACGTTGACGGCGTGAAGCTGCCGTTCAAATTCAAACAGGTCGTGACCTTTCCGATCCTGCGACAGAGCACATCAGGCACTATCACAGGCACTATCACAGAATACCAGCACAACGTAGAGATTGACCCGCGATTCTTCACCTGATTGAATTGATTACCAGGTGAGAACGAAAAGATACTGCGGTGGCGGCAAATGAAGTCGTCATAGATGTGCGGCAGACAGATTGCTGCGTTGTGGGCGGAGGCCCAGCCGGGGCAATTCTCTCCCTTATTCTCGCGCGCGCCTCTATTCCTGTCACTCTGCTGGAAGCTCACGAAGATTTCGACCGCGATTTTCGCGGCGACACAATACATCCGTCCGTGCTTGAGATCATGGACGAGCTTGGCCTGGCCGAACGCCTGCACCAGCTTCGTCACAGCAAGATTCACACGGCGACTTTCATGACGCCTTCAGGGCCTATCACAGCGGCTGATTTCCGTCGATTGAAGACGCGCTTCCCTTACATAATGTTGCTCCCGCAGGCTAAATTTCTTGAGTTCATCACAGAGGAAGCTAAGCGCAATG
>DATHJK010000021.1:0-3340 GCA_035316225.1 Pyrinomonadaceae bacterium | reverse complement strand
ATGCAATACTTCGGCTACCTGCGCCGCAACCCTGATTCGGGCGGCGAAGCGTTCTGGCTGAACATTTTGAACACCAGAGTGCCCAACGACATCACAGGCTATCGCATGATGGTCGCGGCCTTCATACAGTCTGACGAGTATCGCGCACGGTTCTAAGCAGAAGACAGAATCGCGCAAAGTAAAAGGGCTTGCTCCACATAGGAAGCAAGCCCTTTGCGCATTATAAAGACAGGTCAGTACCGCCTGCTTAAGCTGGGCGGGGAGCAGAAGGGATGAGGGATGAGGGATGAATAAGAATGTAGTGAACAGGTCAATATGCAATTGACTCAACCCATTTCATCCCTCATCCCTCATCCCTCATCCCTTCTCTCAGGCGGTACTGACCTGACATAAATCTCGCAATAGCTTTTTCGTAAACTTCCATAGTCAGCCGCGCAGTTCTCTCCCATGAAAACTCTGCGGCTCGTCTCAGCCCTGCATTAGATAGACGCCCGCGCGCCGCCTCGTCTTCGAGCAATGTGATGATGCTGCGCGCGAGCGAACTCACATCGCCGGGTGCGACCAGAAGCGCTGCATCTTTCGTCACTTCCTCTATACTTGCTATTCGGCTCGCTACGACGGGCGCGCCGCAGGCCATCGCTTCAAGCGGAGGCAGGCCGAAGCCTTCATAAAGGGATGGGTAGACGAAGACGCGGGCAGATGAATAAAGAGCGCGCAAATCTTCGTCAGCGAGATAATCTGTGAAAAGCAGACGATCTTTGACGCCCGTCGCTTCAATCATCTCGAACAGTTCATTTGTCATCCATCCTTTTCTTCCGGCGATAACCAACTGAGGACGAAAATTCGTAGAGCGAAGTATCTCAACGAATGCTCGGACGAGCGCCGCCAGATTCTTTCTTGGCTCGACCGTGCCCACGAAAAGCAGAAACCCTTCTTCGACGCCCAATCTTTCAAGCACGGCTCTGGCTTCCTCCGCGCTCACCTTTCTGAAAACTTCGCGCGCGGCCTCAGGCACGGCGAAGACTTTTTCCGGCGACACACCGAGATGCTCCAGGACTTCGCGCCGCACGCTCTCGGTCGGCGTGATGATCGCAGTAGCGGCGCGCACCATTAGCGGCAGCCTTCTTCGCGCGCGCCAGACTCTGCGCTTCTCATGCGTTTCCGGATAGAGTTGCAGGGAGAGGTCGTGCAGGGTGAGAACCGAAGGACAGACTCTCAGCAGCGGCACTTCGTAGTTCGTGCCGTGAAAGACTGAAAACTTTCTACGTCTGGCATAGCGTGGCAACCCAAGAGTCCACCAGTGGCGGCTCAGTGCATTAACTTTCGCACTGACCAGACTTAAATTTTCTGGAAACTCTATGTCGCAGATTGATTCCAGAAAAGAGCGCGGCGAGACTATCTCGAATTCGTCCTGCGGCTTTTTAATAGAGAGCGCGCGCGAAAGCTCTACAGTGTAATGCCCCACGCCCGTCAATGGCTCGCTGAGCGGGATGCCGTCAAGACCAACAAGCATGGACTCGTTCACCTCGCACCCAGCGCATAAATCTCTTCTGCGGCTTCGCGCAAGAGCTTGTCCGCCCCGTCTCTGCCGAACAAATCCCTGCTACGCGCGCCCGACGCACGCGCCAGTTTCAATAGCGCTGCGCGCGGTCTGAAACGCTGTGCGCTGCCCACAAGATTGATGATCGCGTCGGCGTAAATGTCTGGCGAGTGAAACCTTTCGAGAATCTCGCGCCCCTTCTGCCCGGCCAGTGCGAAGCGCGAAGGGTCTTTGAGGAAATCTTTCAGATGTGTTTGAATCTCTTCCTGCTCATTTTCAACGTCAACGAAACTCACTGCCTCTCCCGGCAGAGTCGCGTACCATCCCGTTCGGCTGACCATACTCGGCAGCGCATGCGACCAGATTCGCAACTGGCTCCCTGAAGCTTCACCCATCGTCGGATAGCGCAGGTTTATAGCCAGAGAAGAGCGCGATAATGCAGCATCCAACTCCGGTTCAGACGCGAACCCGTGCAGCGTGACCATCTTCTTCAGACCGAGCGCGCGAATACGAGCGCGCAGCCGTCTTTCATTAACAAGAATCTCCCCATAGATGTCCAGACGAAAACGCTCGCGCTCAGGCAAAGCGGCGAGCGCTTCTAAGATAGAGTCCAGGCGGCGATTGCGACCTAGATAGCCGAAGACAATCAGGCGAAAAGGCGCGTCGAGTGATTGCGGATTTGAAGAAGAAATCGAGCTGAAATTAAGAGCCTCTGTCTTTAACCTGCTTTTCAATCTGCAATGAGAAGAGTCGAACGGAAGAGGCGCATAGGCGACAGGGTAAAGGCTCTCGGCTTTCAATTTTTCAAACGCTTCGCGCGTGTGAACCAGCACGCCGCACGCATTTTCCGTTGCGTGTTCGGTGAGCGGATATTTCTCGGCCATGTAATCAATGTTGCGCGCGTCCCCGGCGAAGCATTCCGCAGCATCGCGCGCGCCCTCTTCGCCGTAGTAGAACCGCATAGCGTTGAGATACGCCGGAAGGTCGTGCCACGCCACTCTGTAGAGACCGTCGAAGAAATGATGAAGGCGTATGTCGTGCAGGATGACGATGCCTGCGTGACGGCGGCTCAACTGCCATATCGCGCCGTGAAAGAGCGGGTTGTTGCCTATGTTATAGACGCACATGTCTGCGCGATTCATCTCAGCCCAATCCACCTTTGATGGATTGAACCTGCGCACCTCGCAGAAATCTTCCAGCCGCTTATCCCATTCCGCTTGATCCGTCCAGACTGTTACCCGCGCTCGCTTGATAAGCGCGGGCAGCACGCGCCCTGTGTAGTGCGCTATGTCCGTGCTCGCAGGTTCGAGCGGAGAGAACCAGTTAATTTTCATGACAGAATTTTGCGCGTAACGTTGGCCCAACTGATCTTCATCTCACGGTAAAGCTCGCGCCCGCGCTCGCCCCACTGCCGCGCACGCTCGCGCTGCCGCCAAAGCTCATCCATCTTTTCCGCCAGGCTTTCCGCTGAAGCTTCCGCCACCGCGCCCGTCTCTTCATCACGAACGAATTCGAGCGGGCCACCGGAATCAATACAGGTGATGACGGGCTTTGCTGCAAGCATCGCTTCGAGCGTGACGTAGCCGAAGTCTTCGTCAATCGGCGGATAGATGACGCCCAGGCTGCGCGCGTAAAGGTCGCGCTTCTCTTCCTCGCTCACCTGCCCCAGCCATTTCACACGATCATGCATGCTGAGCTTTCGCGCCAACGATTTCAACTGATCCGCGTAAGCTGGATTGTCCGGCGAGCCTGCGAAAGAGACTCGCACAGCCTCTTTCGTCATCGCCATAGCTTCCAGCA
>DATHJK010000020.1:0-3879 GCA_035316225.1 Pyrinomonadaceae bacterium | reverse complement strand
AGCACAGGCTCTTCCGTACGCACGTCGCCCATCACCATAGCGAGATGTACTTCCGTGTTGACCACGTTCTCGAAAGCTATCGCGCGAAAACGTCCGTACACGGTCGGCAAATCCGTAGAGGCCGCGCGGCGAACCAGCGTCTCCTTCATCATGCGATAGCGCACGAGTTCAGCGACCGAGATGATTTTCAACCCATGCTTTTTAGCAAACTCTTCAAGCTGGGGAAGACGAGCCATGGTGCCGTCCTCGTTCATTATCTCGCAGACGACGCCCGCAGGATAAAGCCCGGCTATGCGCGCCAGATCAACAATCGCTTCGGTCTGTCCCGGTCGGACGAGCACGCCGCCTCTCCTTGCTCGCAGCGGAAAGATGTGGCCCGGTCGCGCCAAATCCTGCGGCTTAGTTTTCGGGTCAACCGCCGTGAGAATCGTCGTGGCGCGATCAGCAGCAGAGATGCCAGTCGTCACGCCTTTGCGCGCTTCAATCGAGATGGTGAATGCAGTGCCCAGGAAAGAGGTGTTATCCGCGACCTGCATGGTCAGGTGAAGCTCGTCGCAGCGTTCCTCCGTCAACGGCATGCAGACAAGCCCGCGCGCGTGCGTCGCCATGAAGTTGATGATCTCAGGCGTCACCTTCTCAGCCGCGCACACAAGGTCGCCCTCGTTCTCGCGGTCTTCATCGTCAACTATTATGACCATACGACCGTCGCGTATGTCTGCGGCGGCTTCTTCGATTGATGCAAAAGGCATTACGGATTCCGCTCAACTCAGGGAGATGCAGTTAACGCTCTATATGTTACCCGAAAGCCATTCATTTTGCGACTATCGGTTTCATGGATAGAGAGTTCCCCACTTATACGGGAGGTGAAGGAGAAGGTCAGTATCGTCAAACTCAAGTTTGACGATACTGACCCGAATCGTATGTGCATCTCACGCGCGCCTCAAGGCAGCACTCAGAAACGGACTCCGATGCCGAAGCTGATTAGAAGATTGTGCGTTGTGCCGACCCTCTGCGCGCGCGAGCCTACGCCTACGAGGTTGTTGTTGAAGGGTATGATTACGTCGCTGGCGTCGAAGCGTAAGACTAAATGGCGGTTCGGATAAGCTTCGGCAACTGCCCCCACGTCAAAAGCGAAACGAGTCTGCTCGCGCCCGTTGACCAGTAGATTCGTCTGGAAACCCGGCCTCGCTTTGACGAAAACGCCCACGTCGCGTATGCGCTTCCCGACCTTTACTCCGAACAGCCCTTGTGTGGCGTATGGCGGCCCTTCGTCAGGAAGGAAGAAATCAACTTCGTTATCGAGCGCAACATACTCATTGATGTTGTAAGTGAATCTGCCGCCTGCGCCCCATCCCAATCCTATGTCGTGACCGTTCTGCCCGAAAAGCTGCCCGCCGATTTCATAGCGCGGTACATCGTCGCTGCCGCTACGCGCGCTCGCCTGCGCGCTGGCGTTCACGAAGCTGAATGAGAGAAGCATCGCCGCTGTAGCCAGCATTAAGAATCTCTTTAGCATCAGTACACTCCGAATTTTATTCGTAAAGCTAAACCTCATGAGGGCAATCGGAGTGCCTGAGCTTGAACGCCCTGGTTTTCAGGAAATTCGCTGAAGGAAGGATTTCGCGTGCAACGGGGCGACGCCACTTGACGAAGAAATGCGGCGGAGCAGGAATATTTATTCGCTCACTTGAAGCCCAGACGAGCGAGCTTTTCAATCGTCAACCCCTGAGAGCTTTCATTCGACGCGCGCGGCGTGAATGAAAGGATGCGCTCGACGTATTTAGCTATGATGTCGGCTTCGAGGTTAACTTCGTCGTTGGGCCTGAGATGCGAGAGATTCGTGACAACCCACGTTTTCGGAATTACAGCTATCTCGAAATATTCGTCCGCGAGACCTGCGATGGTGAGGCTGATGCCTTCGACCGCAATCGAGCCTTTGAAGACAAGGTATTGCGCTATCTCTCGCGGATAAGAGATGCGCACAGTCCATGAGCCGCCATGTTCCGTGGCGCTCAAAAATTTTCCGCGCGCGTCAACGTGCCCCTGCACGATGTGACCGCCAAGGCGTGTTGAAGGAGTTACGGCGCGCTCAAGGTTGACGACCGAGCCTGCACGCAAACTGCCCAGCGTGGAGCGTTGAAGAGTTTCACGCGAGCCGTCGGCTGCGAATGAGTTTTTCCGGACATCAATCGCCGTCAGGCACACGCCGTTGACCGCGATTGAATCGCCCTCAATCGTCCCCTCCGTCACAGCGCACGCTTCAACAATGAGCCGCGCGCCCTCGCCGCGCTTCTCAACGCTGCGTATGCGACCGAGTTCTTCGATAATTCCCGTGAACATCAATCTGAATGAATTTAACTTAATGAACGCTGCACAATCAAATCCATAATGATGCGCTATGTGCGACCGAGTTCACTCATTCTACAGGTAAAGACCGATAATTCGAATGACAGCATTCAGGCTGCTTAAGACAATACCGATGGCCCATGATACTGCACTATATCAACTCACATTTAAGTTAACTATGTCGTCTATGATGACACGATTTAGTGTGTGCGATGAGGCGCAATCGTGTAATTAGCCCGTAAAATCGCAGGTTATTTCAGCTTCTCTTAGTACGGCATGCATGTTGCCAATGATTATAAGCGGGAGGCTAGAATATGAAATCAAATTACTTGGTGAACAAAATCGGAGCGGCAATCTTCTCGCTCTCATTGCTATTTGGCATCGGCATCGCAGCGACATCAACAGCTCAGGCGCAGTGGCAGAACAACGGTCAATGGCGGAATGAACAGAATCGCCGCCAGCGCCAGAACGATGATTGGCGTCGTAATGATAGAAATCGCCGTGGGCGTAACGATGACGGCTATGGCAATTACGGCGGCTCTTACGAGCTTCGCCAGACGGCTCTGAATGCTGGTTATAATAATGGCATGCAGGAAGGCCGTAGAGACCGACAGCGTGGCGAGCGTTTCGAGTACCGTGATGAGAGCGCCTTCCAGAAGGGCACTCAGGATTACAACTCACGCATGGGCGACCGCGCGTTGTATCAACAGTACTTCCGCGAAGCTTTTGCCAGAGGCTACCAAGACGGCTACGGCGGTTACTAAAAAACCGGCAGCCACATAAAATAGAAGACGGAGCGAGAGGATTCTGAAATCCTCTCGCTCCGTCTTTAATTTGCAAGCCATGCTCCTCTTAAAACATTTAAGAGTGCGGGTTCTATTTTCTATAAAAAATAACTCTCTAACGAAAGAGAGGAATGATGTGAGCGGCCAGGAGACCTATCAGCGGCAAACTTAGACCGAAGATTAGGAGCCGGGCGGCCTCCGATTTAAATTGCGATTTCGTAAATTTCATCGAGCTACTTACAATCTCAGCTTCTACCCGCTCCACCTTCCAGTTCACGAATAGCGCTCATCATTTTCGCAAAAACTTCTTCGATGGAAAGCTCCGTCGAGTCAATCACGATGGCGTCGTCGGCCTTATGAAGCGGTGAATCGGCGCGTGTAGAGTCGCGCTCGTCCCGCACGTTGATGTCTGCGAGCGTTTCGTCCAGAGTCGCATTGCGTTCTCTCAAGCGATCCTCTTCGTATCGGCGCTGTGCGCGCTCTTCCGGCCTAGCCGTCAGAAAGAATTTCACGTCCGCATCGGGGAAGACCACAGTGCCAATGTCCCTGCCTTCCAGAACGACGCCGCCACGCTTGCCCATCTCTCGCTGTCTGGCAACAAGCGCTCGCCTGACAGCCGGAATCATTGAGATGACTGATGATGTCTGGCTCACCTCTTCCGTGCGAATCTCATCGGAAATGTTACGCCCGTCGAGCAGCACCTGCAAAGAATCCGGGTCACCCGTTAGATTGATACGCGCGCGCGCAA
>DATHJK010000019.1:0-8988 GCA_035316225.1 Pyrinomonadaceae bacterium | reverse complement strand
CGCATGGAAGAGTTCCGGGACGAGCTTAAAGATGTGCTGCGCGACATCGACGCGGGGCGAGTCGAGGGTATGGAGAGTACCGTTCGTGTAGCGCCGCGACATCTTCCCAGCCCGAGTCCGGTAGCGCGAGCAGTGCGCTGGCTGCGCAGCATAACCGGAAGCGACATTCCGCAGCCGCAGCCCAGATCGCAATCCAGCAAATCAAGGTCGCAGCAGACCAGTGGCATTCACGAGACGCCGCTAACGAGCATTGGCGATGCCGAGAAGAAGAGCGTCGCAATTCTTCCCTTCAAGAATTTGAGCAACGATTCGGAAGCGAGCTTCTACGAGTTCTCTTTGGCCGACGCCGTAATCACAGAACTCGCGCGATTGCGCTCTCTGGTCGTTCGTCCCTCATCCGTCATAGTCAAATATCAGGGGCGAGAGGTTGACCCGCGCGAGGCAGGGCTGGAATTGAATGTAAGCGCAGTTCTCGCAGCAGGTTTTTTGCGCGCAGGCTCGCGCATACGTGTGACGGCGCAACTTCTGGACGTTCAGACCGGAGCTATACTCTGGAGCGACCGCATTGACGGGGACGCGAGCGACATTCTCAACGTGCAGGATGCGATTGTGCAGCACATCGTCGAAGGATTGCGATTGGAGCTGACGCCGGACGAGAAGAATGAGTTGGCGAAGCCTCCTACGGCAGACCCAGTTGCTTCGGAAGAGTACTTGCGCGGGCGCGACCGCATGGGACGATTCATCTACCACACAATCGCGCACGAAGACGTTGCCGAGGCCATAGAGCATTTCAAACGTGCGGTTGAGATTGATCCGAACTTCGCTCTCGCGCATTCTGCTCTGGGCGGCTGCTACGTCAACCGCATCCTTAAAGGCATGGGAGAGCCGGGCGACCACGCTCGTGCGGAAGAGGCTTTCAAGCGCGCCCTCTCGATTGATCCCAAGTTGCTGGAAGCGCGCATGCACATGGTCTTCATCTACTTGTCGCGCGGCGAGAAGCAGAAAGCTCGCGCAGAGATAGAGCGGCTTCGGCAGGAGTTTCCGAATGATGTCGGCGTGCATTTCGTGCGCGGGGTGCTGGCGCGCCTCGACGGGGATTACGACCGCGCGCTTCGCAGTTTCGAGCGCATGGTGAGGCTGAATCCTGCTGAACTTGTCGTTGCCAGCTACAACCGCGCGCGCGTCTTCATGTACCAGCGGCGCTACGACGATGCTATGCTGGAGTTGGATCAGGGTGCCGGGATGGAGCCGAACCACCCTCTGATTAAGACATTTCGGGCCACCACACTCTTTCGTCACGGCCAGCCGGAGCGCGCCGTAGAGATTTTGAAGGAAGTCCTGGACGCTCATCCGGAGATGTACGGCGTGCGACCGCACCTTGCTATGGCGTTGAGTGCTACGGGGCAACACGAAGAGGCGCGTGCTCAATTGACCGAGCGAGTAAAAGAGGTTGCGCGCTCTGACCACGACATCCCGTACTGGCTCGCGTCCGCTTATGCTATGGAAGGAATGAAGGAAGAGGCTTTCGAGTGGCTTCAAGTAGCAATCGAACGGGGAAATGAAAATCTGCCGTGGTTCGAGTCTAACCCTATCTGGGACCCGTACCGCGACGACCCCAGATTCCAGCAGATGATGCAGGGCATACGCGACAGGCGAAGAACTCGTCAATAGCAGATGACAATATCGGCAGAACCATTAAGAATGGGAAGAGAGATTAACAGGATAGACAGGATAAGAATAGAAAGATAAGAAAAAAATAGGAGACAGTAGAGATAACAATAACCGTGACGCTTCCATCTCTTCTTCATCCTGTCTATGTCTGTACATCCTTGTTAGACTCTGCTTCCACTATCTTGATAGTTAAGTTTTCTTAGGCTCTCTAAGGAATAGATCGCATGAAAACTTTCGTCATAGGAGACATTCACGGCAGGCGCGCTCAACTCAATGCGCTTATAGAGATAATCCCGCGCAACGCCCGCTCTGATACCTTGATTTTCCTGGGCGACCTGATTGACAGAGGCGCAGACGCGCCCGGCGTGGTCTCGGACGTTTTAGAACTTTACAGGCAGAACCCGGATCGCGTCGTCTGTCTTCTGGGAAACCACGAGCAGATGATGCTTGATTTTCTGGACGATGGCGCGCGTATATGGCTCTCGCCCGTGACGGGCGGCGAACTCACCTTCAACCAGTACACCGGGAAAGCTTTGACCATAGAGAAGGAAGAGGATTTTGAAGAAGCACGAAAATGGATTTTAGATAGCGCTCCTGAAGAGCATGTTAAATTCTTCCGCGCTCGACCGCTCTATCATGAAGACGAGTACGCTCTTTATGTTCACGCAGGGTTGGATCACGGCAAGCACCCTAGAGAGACCGACCGCAACCAGCTTCTCTGGTCGCGCGACATGGATTTTTACAAAAACTATCGCGGCAAGCCCTGCGTGTTCGGCCATACGCCCACGCCGCTGCTGCCGCTATGGGGTCGCCTGGGTCGCCACGGCATCTACATCAACCACAGCGCCATAGGCATTGACACGGGCTACAACATTCAATCGCCCTTGAGTTGCTTGCAATTGCCGGATTTCACGCTCTACCAGGCATTCGCAGACGGCCACACCGCCACGCACCAGATAAAGACGCTCATCCCCGATACCCTGCGAGCGATGCAAAGACAGGGTGAAGGAATGAAAGAGTGACGCTTTAGGCCGAAGCGAATTAGAAGTCATTCCATAAATGCTTGCAGCATCGTTTTGAGCCAACGTTTGTGCGGCTCCCGGCAACACCAGGCTATTTATGAGATGACTTCCGGTTAAAGTGAGTTCGATATAAGAGCTAAGCACGGCGGCAAAAGCTGCTTACGCCCGAACTCACTTTTCTTTATCTACGCGCCACTCTTTCACTCTCTACACTCAGAATTGCTATGAGTGACGACCGAACCGAACCTGCGCTGATATTCTGCTGAAGTTATAAAGGCACAGACCATTGAGCGGTAGTTGTTCGGCACACGGTTGTTGAGTATGTCCAGCCAGAAGTTGTAGCCGCCCGTGTCCGCATCACGCTTTAAGTAGCCGAAGTATTGCATGAGCACGAACGCTGGATTGTATTCGGCCTGAACGTACTCGGCATACTCGATCAGCTTGCGAAGGGTGCGTGCGCGCTGGTTCGTCTGATTCGTCCCGGCGTTGTATTCAGCAATCAACTCATCGCGTCTGTTTGCCAGATCAACGCCGGAAGTTTGCTTGACCGTTGCGATGAGCGCGTCAACAAACACATCTCTCGCCTGTGAAGTCGGATATTTCCCCGTAAACTCCGAGCGCGCGACGAACTCTTCCGCGAAAGCCTGCTTGCTGCTTTCAAGTTGAGCGCCGACCGTTATCTTCGCTCTATCTGCCGTGAACTCCGAGTAAGATGAACGGCGCGCGAGCGCAGACCTGTAGAGTTTTTCTACGTAAAAACCTGTCTGTTGAAACTCGTTCTCTATGAAGTAGGCCGCAGAGACACCTATGCGCTGGTTATGTATGCAGGCGGCGTTGTTCAGGCACTGCGCTATCTGCGCAGTCCAGTAGGTAAGGCCGTCCGTGTCTGGCTCGCGGTTCAGAAAATCAAGATAGTGCTGGCGCACGAAGACGCGCGGATCGTCAATCACATTCGGTTGTGGAAAGTTCAGCTTCTGCCAGTCCGGGAAAAGGTCTGTCGCCGTGTCGTTCGTTAGCCTTGCGGGTTGCGACCCGTCCGGGTTCATCGTGTAGACCTCGCCGCTGAAATTATCGCCCAGAGAGATGAAAGCTATTCGGCTGCCATCGGGCGACCACGACGGATGAAGATTCTTGCCCTGCGTGGAGTTGCTGGTGAGCCTTGTCTGATTGTTGCCGTCCGAGTTCATCACCCAGATTTGAAATCCCTCGCCATCGCGCGTGCTGACGAAAGCAAGCTTCTTACCGTCGGGCGACCACGATGGGAACTGATCAATCGCAGGGTCTGTGGTCAGACGCTTCTGATTACTACCGTCAGCGTTCATAACAAAGATGTCCGTTTCACTGCCGCTCTGCGTGCTGTCGAAGACTATCTTAGTTCCATCCGGCGACCACGAGGGCGATTCATCCGTGACTGTGTTGTTCGTCAGGTTCACAAGGTTCGTGCCGTCCGAGTTCATCAAGTAGATGTCGTAATCGCCATCGCGGTTACTTGTGAACGCTATTCGGTTGCCATCGGACGACCAGACAGGTTGCTGGTCGTCTGCCGCGTTGTTCGTCAAATTCTTAACGTCGTGGCCGTCCGCGCTCATAGCGAAGATGTCCGCGTTCTGGGTCACAGCGGGCGCGCTCTGAAAGGCTAAGCGCGAGGTGTCGGGCGACCATGACGGAGCGCTGTTGATTCTGCCATTGCTAGTCAACTGCGTGCGGCCTGTGCCGTCGTCGTTAATCGTCCAGATTTCCGAGTTGCTTGAAAAAACGATCTTGCCGCCAGCGACGAGCGGCTGCGCCGGTGCAGGCGTCAGAAGGAAAGCGTGAACGGGGCCGTTGCCGTTATCAAGACGGCCTGTGCCGACTATCTGGCCTGTGTCGTTGATGTCGTAAGCGGTCCGAAGAAGCCAGCCGGAGTTCGACGGAATCAAGTTGTTAAGGTCGAATATCTGGCCGTTTGTGTAAATAAAAGCGTGCGCTCCGTTGTCAAATGTATTCAAGTCGCCAACAACCTGCCCGTACTCATTTATCCCGTAGCCAAAACTGTAGTTCGAGCCTGGCGTCACACCCAAATCCTGTTTGAACCCGGCAGTCCATAGAAAGGCGTGAACAAAAATACTGTTGTCCGGGTTATGGCCGCGCATGAAGCCCGCCACCTGCTCCATGTTGTTAATGGCGCGCGCTGAGCCGCCGTCAGCGCCAAAAGTTCCGAGGTCTGTGATGACACCGTTTGACCACAACAGTGCTTTGGAATCGTGGCCGACCTCGCCTGCTACCTGATCCGAGTTGTTTATGGCGTATGCGGTGCTGAACTGCCCGAAATTAAGATCAATCGTAGAGCCGTTGCGATAGAGGAAAGCGCGGTTATATGTGGTTGGGTCGTCATTGATAATCGGCCTCTTAGTGTAGCCGACCGCGTGCCCGCTATCGTTGATGCCGTAGGCTACGCCGAAGCCGCTTTCGTCGCCCGGCAGTTGGGGGATGGAAGTGATCGAGCCGTCACTGTTATATATTGCGGCTCTACCCGAAGCAGTGCCAGCGACCTGACCGGGGCTGTTGATAGTGTAGGCTTCGCGCACCGGGTCAAGGTCTGTGAGCGCGCCGTTTTTGTAACGGAAGCCATGAGGGATGCCCGGATTGATGTACTGTATGCCGACCGCAGCGCCGAAATTATTTAGCCCGTACCCTTGAGCATTGAAGTTGTTCGGCAACTCGCCCAAATCCGTGATGGTGTAATGCGGCGGGCTTACGACGTTAGGCACTGGAGGCGTGTCCATCTGTCCATCGTTCAATGTCCTGGCAAGAGCGGGCGCGTGCCCGGACGCCGCATGGTTTGCGAGAATCATCGCGCACGTAAAAACGCATAGCGCCAGCAGCAGGGCTACCGTGCGTCCTCTCTTATCTCTTGAAAGGCTCATAAGGCGAACCTCCTTAATGAATCGCGGAAGCTGACGGTCGCGGGCGCGAAAGTCCCGGACGGAGAAAAGAACGGTTCCCCTTGGCGTAGGCTGTTCAGTAGTCAGAGGGATGGACTCGAAAATAACCGGACAGGAACGAGCAGATTATCCACCCGCGCCAGCGCAAGTGTCAACGCGAATTTCAGGCGTGGCGATTGAGTATGAAGTCTGCGATGGCGCGCAAAACGTCCGTGTCTCTTTCTATCGAGTTGAGCGCCGCGCATGCTTCATCATGAACATTTCGAGAGAGTGAGCGCGCACCCTCAAGGCCGTAGAGTGCCGGGTAGGTTGCTTTGCTTGAGCGCGCATCTTTGCCGGGCGTCTTGCCCAGCGCTTCAATGGTCGAGGTCACGTCCAGCAGGTCGTCCGTTATCTGAAACAGGAGGCCGAGTCGTTCGGCGTATCGGGTGATCGCTTCAATCTCAACTGCCGTAGCGCAAGCGATAATAGCGCCCGCGCGAGCAGCGGATGTGATGAGCGCGCCCGTTTTGTGGCGATGAATTTTTTCAAGCTCCTCGCCAGCAACCTCGCGCGATTCAGCCGCCAGATCATAAGCCTGCCCCGCGACCATCCCCGACGGAACACCCGAAGCCCGCGCGACCTCTGCAATGATGCGCGCGCGCGTGTCGCCGCTTAAATTTTCATCCAACGCAATTGTCTGGAAGGCCAGCGCCTGAAGCGCGTCGCCCGCAAGGATTGCCGTGGCCTCGCCGAATTTCACATGGCAGGTCGGACGCCCGCGCCGCAGCTCGTCGTCGTCCATAGAAGGCAGGTCGTCATGTATGAGCGAGTAGGTGTGAATCATCTCCAGCGCGCAGGCCGAGTCTACCAGTTGGCCTGTGCGTGCGCCGAAAGATTCACCCACAGAGAGAAGTAGCTGCGGGCGAAAGCGCTTGCCGCCAGCGAAAAGGCTCCAGCGAATCGCGCCGTGAACCGAGCGCGGCTCAACGGTCTCCGCAGGAACGAGATGGTCGAGTCTAGCGTCCACCATCTCGCGGTAGCGCGCGAAACTATCACGAAGCCCCATCTCCGTAATTTCAAAAGATGCTCTCATCCTGCTCAATCTCTTCCGCCAGTCGCAACTCCTCTTCCTCATCATCGAACGCGCCCAGCACAGGCCGCCCGTCCGCATCGCGCAAAAGCGTTTCAATCTTGCGCTCCGCCTGATTAAGGCGCTCCTGGCACTCGCGCGATAATTTCACGCCCTGCTCGAAAAGTTTCAAGCTCTCTTCGAGCGGAAGATCGCCACGCTCAAGCTCGCGCACGATCTTCTCCAGCGCCGAAAGCTGCGACTCGAAGCTATCGGCTTTAGTCTCTCTCCTCTTCATCACGAAACCGAAGAAGTAGTTGGTGGACGATAGATGATGGACGATGGACAGTCGCTAGTAGTAAGTAGCCTGGCATAAAAGATTGAACAGCTTACAATCTTGAGTTTTATCGCTTAACACTGAATGCTCAACAAATTCATCGTCCATCGTCTATCGTCTGTCGTCAGTTGTCCATCACCTACTGATTACTTCCCCTTCCTCCTTCTATTTCCATTGTCGCCGCTGCCGTTCAGAAGCTCTTGTAGCGTTCCGGGCAGATTATCACCCGCGTGCTGGCGAATCGCATCCTCTATCTGCGACGCCGCGCCGGGCAGTTCGCGCGATACGCGCTCAATTATGCGTGCTGTCAGCGTGTCGTCGCTTATCTTAATCACCTTCCACCGCTCCTCGCTCACGCGCTGCATAGTTAACTCAATATTCCTGCCCTGATACTGCACTGCTGCCTTCGCCGTATCGCCCTCTTCGGTTATCTGCGACATGTAAGGCACGGCGAGCACGACCAGAAAGAACGGATAGCCGCCCGCGCGCGCGGAAATCTCTTTGGCCTGCTGCGCCACTTCGTCGCGCACATATTGCTTCACGGCGGGGAGCACGCTCGGTATAGCCGACTCGATCTGCCTGCGCATTGACTCGTCAGCGGTTATGCCGTAGCGCTGCGAGACACCATCAACTATCTGCGGAACAAAGTTATCTACAACCTTGTCCATATCAATCACTTCCTGAAACTCCTGCGCGTTGTCGTGCTGAACCGAGTCAACCAGAAGAGCGATAGAGTAAGCTGGCGATGCTTTGTGATGCTGCCACCAGAAGTAACCGCCTATCCCTAAGCAGAGCAGTATCACGAAGAGAAACACGGCCATTACCGTAAGGATTTTCAATGCGCCTCCGCCGCGTTTGGGCGCGTAAGCGTTCGCTGGCATTGGCGAATAACTGTGTGCAGGAGTCTGGGCTTGCGCGGGCGGGGGAGCAGCAGCAGCTTGCGGCTGCTTGCCCACGTTGATAACTATTCGATTACGTTGCGGGCGTTCGTCGTCTTGTTCGGGACTTGCCATCTAACTCTTCTCCGTTTCTAACACGCGGCAGCGCACAGCGCCCCGCGCGAGCTTCAGCCGCACCACATCATTAACGTTAACCCGGCCTGCGTCGCGCAAAAGTTTTCCATCCCCATCCTCGGCCAGGGCGTATCCGCGCCCCAGAACCGCGAGCGGCGAGAGAGCATCGAGCGATGCGGTGCTCACGGCCAGGCGCGTGTGCGCGTTATCAAGCGATGATTGCAAGGCTGCATCACGCGCGGCCATTAAGACTGCGAAGCGCGTTCGTGCGTCTGACATTCGCGCAGCCAGTCGCGCAGGCGAGAGCCTGCACGCTATTGAATCAACATGTTGGCGCGCGCGTTGCGCAGCACGATTAATCAGAATTTCAAGTTTGTGCGCTGCATTGTCCGCCGTCCTTCTGGCATCGCGCAACTGCTCGCGCGTGTCGTCGAAGCCGTGCGACATCGCTGCATCCTGAACGCGCACGCGCGCCATCGTTATCCATTCGCGCACCGCGCGCACCATGTCGCGCGTCAGTGTGTGAACGTGAAGCTCAAGATCGTCTTCGCGCTCCGCAACTATTTCGGCTGCCGCCGAAGGAGTTGCCGCGCGAACGTCCGCGGCGAAATCCGCTATTGTGTAATCGGTCTCATGCCCCACGCCTGAGATGACGGGAATCTTCGAGCATGCGATTGCGCGAGCCACCTGCTCGTCATTAAATGCCCAGAGGTCTTCAGCAGAGCCTCCGCCGCGCGCAACGATGATAACGTCAACCGCATCTCGGCTTCGGCCTTCGATAAGAGCCTGCGCGTGGTGCTCGTTCAAAAGCTCTATAGCGCCCACAATCTCCGCGACCGCGCCTTCTCCCTGAACTCGCGTCGGCGCTAGAAGTATGTGAACGGTGCGCGTTCGTCTGGTCAGAACATTCAACACGTCGCGTATTGCCGCGCCCGATGGCGAAGTCACAATCCCGACGCGGCCAGGGAAG
>DATHJK010000018.1:0-8384 GCA_035316225.1 Pyrinomonadaceae bacterium | reverse complement strand
CTCAATGTAGTATCGTTGATGGGCATGATTATGGTCGTAGGCATAGTAGCCAAGAACGGTATATTGATGCTGGACGCTGTAGAAGATCACCTTGCTGCGGGCGACACTCTTCGACAGGCGCTGCTGCGTTCCGGGCGCAGGCGCTTTCGCCCTGTGCTGATGACCAGCCTCGCGGCAATTCTTGGCATGCTCCCTCTGGCGCTTGCCATTGGGGCTGGCGCAGAGCTTCTGCAGCCCCTCGCTATCGCCGTCATAGGCGGTCTGGCAGTCGCCCTTCTTCTTTCTCTTGTAGTGACGCCAACCATTTACGCCATGCTGAGGAGCGAGCCGACGAGGACGGAAGATTCTCCACACCCGGCCTGATTAAATTTCCAGGACACAGCATTTGAGTTAGGTCTCGCGGCACGGTTTTTGAAACATGACGTGCAGCAAAGACGTAGTACGCTTTGATTTGCAGGAGTTGATACGAACCGGAACCTCGGCCCTTGGCTGCAAAGTTTCAGGAACTAATTCAAGGAGTTTTTAGCTAGATGCTGAGAAAATCGCTTAGTTCAGTTACGCGCGCTTCGGCGCTTCTGATTCTGCTGGCCGCATGTGTGCCAGCCTACGCGCAGACGCCTGCGCCGACGCCCGCGACCAACCCTGCGCAGCAGGACGCGACCCGCCCGCCCGGCACCGAGCAGAATCAACCGATACCGGAACAGGCTCGTCCCACAACTGAGAATCCTGCCGCGCCTCCGGGCACGCAGGGGCCTGCGCCGCAAGCGCCTCCGGGTGTGACTACTGCGCCGCAGAACCCTTCGTCTGTGCAGCCTCAATCGCCTGCGACAGAGCAGACCGTACCGTCTTTAACCAACCCGGCTATCACCGGAACCGGAGACGTGCGAGAGCCTCTTATTCCGCAGACGCCTTCGCAGCCGCTGCCTCCCATGCCAGACCTTTCTCGTCTGGGCGTGACGAGCGACAACGTTATAACGCTCTCGCTTAATGACGCCATTCGACGCGCGCTTGAAAACAACAACGACATAGAAGTCGCGCGCAACGATGTGAGGTTCGCGGAGACGCAACTGCGCTCGCTAATAGGCGTGTACGATCCCATCTTCGCCATCACGCCGCAGATTAACAATCTGGTTCAATCGCAGCAGAGCACGCTCGGCGGCGCATCTTCGTCCGGCACTGTGGCGACCACTGACCTTCAGTGGAATCCAAGCGTCACCAAGCAATTCGGAACCGGCGGCGGCAACTACCAGTTCTTCTTCAACAACAACCGTCGCACGACGACATCGACTTTCAACCAGATAAACCCTGTCTATTCCGCCAGCCTGGGCGCGACATTCACGCAACCTCTCTGGCGCAACCGCTCGATTGATTTCAATCGCCGCGAGATTCGCATACAGCGCAAGCGCGTTCAGCAATCGGACGCAGATTTTCGCCAGCGCACCATCAACGTAATCTCGCAGGTGCAGCGCGCCTACTGGGATCTGGTCTTCGCGCTGCGGGACATGCAAAACCTGCAATCGAATTTCAACCTGACGCGCGAGCTATTCCGCCAGACTGAGGCGCGCGTGGCAGCGGGCGCGACCGCGCCACTCGCACGCGCTGAAGTGCAGACGGAGCTTGCCAACCGCGAGTCTTCGCTGCTTTCCGGTGTTGAGACGGTCAGCGCGGCAGAGAATACTCTGAAGCAGCTAATCCTGCGCGACCCGAACGCGCAAGAGTGGACTGCGCAGATTACCCCGACTGACCAGCCTACGTTCGACGCAGCACCTGTCAACCTGACGGACGCGCTCGAAGAGGCGCGCAAGAACAGGCCGGAGCTTCAGCGTCTGCGTCTTCAACACGACATCAACGACATAGACGTTCAGTATTTCGCAAATCAGACCAAGCCTCGTATTGATCTTCAATCAACGGTTGCGACCACTGGCTTGTCTGGAATACCTGTAAATCAGGGCGGCACGTTTCCGCTAATCGGCACTGACATAACGTCGAGCGAGACGGCTTTCCTGCTAGCGCAGATCAACGACCTCAGATCGCGTCAGGGATTGCCTCCCGTCGCCGTACCCAATGTGACGGTTGGCAACGGTGTGCCCACGAATCTTATAGGCGGCTACGGTCGCATGTTGAGTAATCTTTTCAACTTCAGCACGCGCAACGTAGTTGTCGGCGTAGCCATTCAGATTCCTTTCCACAACACTACAGCCGAAGCCAATCTTGCAGGCGCGCGTATTCAGCGCAACCAGTTGGACGCTTCGACACGGCAGCAGGAGCAGACGGTTGAAGTCGAAGTGCGCAACTCGGCACAGTCTGTCGAGAGCGCGCGACGCAGGGTGTTGACCGCTCGCGCTGCGCGTGAAAATGCTGAGGTGCAGCTTGCCGGCGAGCAGAGGCTATTCCAGGCCGGGCGCTCCACACTCTTCTTGCTCTTCCAGCGCGAGGACACGCTTGCCAACGCACGCAACCTTGAGCTTCGCGCAGAGACGGACTACAACAAGGCGCTCGCAGATTTGCAGCGCGCAACTTCCACTACTTTGCGCGCCAACAACGTAATCATCCAAACGCCAACTGCTCCATGAACTTTTGAGCAGCTCAAAAAAAGAGACGCGGTGAACTTTTAAGAACAGAGTTCGCCGCGTCTTTTTGTATGGATTGAAAACTTCTCTCTTCCCCTACAATCATCTTCCTTTCAACTGGCTATCAAAGAAATCCGATGCTGCGTGGTATGCCTGTAGCCAGTGCCTATGCAACAAAAAATCATGAATCTCGTCTGGGAAGACTAATTGCTCGAAATGAACGTTCTGCTCGCGTAGACGGCGCACCAGATCAACCGATTGCGAGAAGGAAACGTTGCGATCATCGTCGCCGTGAATCAATAGGACGGGCGAGCGCCATCTGGCAATCGAAGCCACAGGGGAAGATTGAAATGCTGTCTGCAATGCCTGCGGGCTGTCGTAATCAACCCAGCGAGCGACGGAGATAATTTGCGACCAGTCGTGTACGCCGTGAAGGTCAACGCCCGCCGCAAAGAGGTCTGAGTTTCGCGCCAGCCCCAGCGCCGTCAGGTAGCCTCCGTAAGAGCCTCCCCACAGACCAATCTTCGCTGGATTGATGTCGCCTCTCCTTCTCAAATAGAGCGCAGCCGCGATGATGTCCTGATATTCCGTCGCGCCGCGTGCGCCACGCCCCGCAGCCATTCTGAAATTGCGACCGTAGCCTATGCCGCTTCGATAGTTCACAGATAGAACTGCGTAGCGTCTGCTCGCAAGATACTGATTGAAGGCGTAAGCGTTGTGATAGTAGTAAAGATAGTGCCAGCCCAGCAGCATCTGGCGGATTGGCCCGCCGTGCATGAAGATGATCGCAGGAATCCGCTCGCCCTCTCTTATATTTGGCGGAATAAATAGCTGCGCGTGAATCTCCATTCCGTCTGCCGCTTTGAGGAGAACTTGCTTGGGCGTCATAAGCTGAGATAAAGGAAAGTCTGGAGGCATCTGCTCGACGGCAATAATATGGCTTGACCCGCCGGAAACAGACATAGCGTAAGGCAGCGCTGGAACTCGCTGGTCAGACTTCAGGAATATTATGTTCGCGCCGTCGCCCGTCACGACCGGACTCCATTCCATCTGTTCACCTGACGTAATCGCTTCAACTCTTCCGCCGTAAATTGAGACCCTAGACAGATGCCTGCGGTCAATGTCACCGCAGTTTGACGAATAGATGATTGAGCGACGGTCGTGCGTATAGGTCACGTCCTGCAACTCGCAGCCTGTTGGGGTGACAGGAACGGGAGGAGCGCCACCCTTAGCCGACACCGAATATAATCGCAGCCAGTTGTCCTGCTCGGAAGCGAAAATAAGACGCTCATCCGCAGCCCATTGCAGTATGTTCTCATCTGCCATGTACGGCGCTGAACCGGCGGCGTTGTTGCGGCTATGCCAGATTTCGCGTGCGCCAGCGCCGCTCAAGTCTGCGATCATGATCGCCCAGGGGTCTGGAGCATCGTCGAAGATCAATCGCGGCTGCGGGCCTCGAGCAGGCTGCCGTACGAACGCAACTTTCCGGTCGTCAAGTGACCAGCGCGGCGTGCTGTCGCGGTCAACCGATGGACTCAAATAAGTGATGTTGTTATTGGCGAAATCGTAAACGCCGACAAAGCTATGATCGCCTCTGCTGCTCACGAAGGCGAGCATCTTTCCGTCATGCGACCACGCTGGCGAAGAGTTGCTGCCGCGTGCGACGAAAAGCTGGCGCGGCTTCTGGTCTTCATTGATAGAAGCGATCCAGAGTTGATTCCCTTTCGAGTAGACTACGCGGTCGTCCGCTGGCGATACCGCAGGTGAATTACCATCATCAAGCCTCTTAACTTTTCCATCACGCCATGCAGCAGCGTAAATGGCCTGCGTAGCGCCCGCAGGATCGCTGGTAGGATTAGGATACTCGCCCGACTGATTCCTACCGCCGCCTCGCACGAATACCAGCCAATCGGCGTCGTGCGTGAAGGCCAAACCTTCAATCTCCTGCCCGTCGTCTTCCGTGTAATGCGTCAACTGCTTTGCGTCGAACGGAATCCTGCCCTGACCGTTGCGCGCTATCAACTCAGCTTCCGTCTTCGGCACCTGAGCGACCCAGATGTTGCGCCGTCCCTGAGCATCGAAGAGCCACGCGATTCTTTCTCCTGTGGGCGCTGCGACCAGATCGGACGGGAAAGGAGAACTCATCACCTGTTCGAGTGTGAAGGGGCGCGAAATTTCTTGTTGTGCTGAAGTGAACTGTTGAAGAAGGAAGACAATGGTGAAGAAGAAGCAAGCCGCAATCGATTTTCTCATCTCTCACTCTCTTTCCACACGGAGTCCCGTAGAAGGAAGAAGCCTGCGGGGTGTCGGCGATGCTACGATGCGCGGCCTCGCTTGGCTGTTGATTACGTCCGTGAGCAGTTGGTCTTCTAAGAGCCTGTTGCCAGCTATCTGATTACCCTGATCCAGAATAGCGAAGACTATTACACCCTGGTCTTCTGTGTAAACAATTCCGGCGAGGCTAGCCATACCGCCATCAACTTCCGAAGTGAGCGTGCCGGTCTTGCCTACAACTGCGCCCTCAAGCCCTGTGCCTTCAAACCTGCGTCTCAAAGTGCCTGAATCGTCGCTTGCTACGGGCATGATGTCCGTTGGCTCAAGGCTCTGACGTTTTGCTTCTTCAATCAAAGCTCTTATAACAGTCAAAAGCCCGCGCGGGGTCATGCGATTGTGTTCGCGCCCCGAAGCTCTCTCAATCGTCACCTGATCCGGTGGAAGATGGAGTTCGCTTACAAGAAACTGCTTTATACCTTCGGGGCCGCCCAACAAAGCGCCGACTCGCTCGGCTATGAAATTGCTTGAGCGCGCATTCATGTAAAGAAGAATCTCGTTAAGCGGATTTGAGTTGATAGTCAAAACGGGCGCGCTTGTTTGCTGATTAGAAATTTCTACGCGAGGGTTTCCCAGCTTCAAGACTTTAACCAGCTTCTGAGCAGCATCATCCGGCGTCTCGCTGAAATTGAAGGTGAAATCCGGCGAGACTTGCACGGAATCACCGATTCTCTTCACACCCCGCCTGCTTAACTCTTCAGCTACGAGTGCCGCGCCGTAATCGCCGAACGTCGGGTCATTGCCGCTAAAATAGATGCTGCCGCGCAGCACGCCCGAACGATCAACTTCGCCATAGAGGAAAACTTTTGTCTGAAAATGAAATCCCGCGCCGAGTTTCCTGAGCGCCACGAGCGAGGTGGAAAGTTTGACGAGCGATGCCGGATTAAATATTTCGTCCGCGTTATGCGAGGCAAACAGGCGCTCGCCGTCGAATGTCTCTATGAGAACGCCGTGTGTCTCAGGCGCTTCACCGCGCTCGGCGTACCATGCGGCTGCGTCGAACGCGGGGTTAGCTTTTGCTAATTGTACTGGCTGACTTTGAGTTGAGGTCTGCGAATATGAAGCGCCTGCTTCGGGTTGCTGTTCTGCGTAGAGCCAGCTTTTCGAGAGGGCAAAGGGGATGAAGCTGAGTACGGCGATAACGAATAGACCGGCGGCCAGCATCAAATAGACTGGCCGCCGGTTATTCTTCGGTTCTCCCTGATTACCTTGCATCTTCCCCAAAAGCGCGCGAAAACGTATGATGCTTAATGGCTGGCTCGCGCGTCAAGTCCGTCGCATTCATCAGAAAAGCGCGCGCCTCGCCCGAAGGTTAATTTCAAGATGATGCTTTCGTCCCTTTCCCCATTCAACATTGTCGGTCTAGCGCCGCCAGCGTTCTTCTACGTTTTCACGATTATTCTGGGAGCGATTATCGGCAGCTTCCTCAATGTTGTAATCCACCGTCTTCCATTGGAAGAGTCAATAGTCTTCCCCAATTCGCGCTGCCCCGAATGCTCTGCTGTCATTCGACCATTCGACAACATTCCGGTCTTGAGCTACCTGATATTGCGCGGGCGATGCCGAAATTGCCGCACGCCAATCTCCGCGCGCTATCCTTTAGTAGAGATTCTGACGGCCACTCTCTGGGGATTCGTCTTTATGCGCGACGGATTAAGTGTCGCGCTTCCCTTCGACCTGATTTTTGTCTCGCTGCTCGTCTCAATCATCTTCATTGACGCAGAGCATATGCTTATCTTGAACGTCGTCACATATCCCGGAATAGTTTTTGCGCTAATAGCTCGCCTTGCCATTCCCTATCTTTCAAGCCCGTACATCTTCGACGACTTCAACTCTCTGATGAGCACCGGCCTTGCGAACTGGCCTGTCTGGGCTGTGTCGCTTGCGGGCGCTGTACTGGGAGCATTAGCTGGCGGAGGCTCGCTATGGTTGATGGGCTGGCTGTGGGAGCGGTTGCGCGGCGTTGAAGCGATGGGACTGGGCGACGTGAAGATGATGTTCATGGTCGGGGCTTATCTGGGCTGGCGTCTGACGGTGTTGACAATATTTCTGGCTGTCATAGCAGGCTCGCTCACAGGTCTTGCCATCATGGTCAAGCGTCGCGAGCGCAATCTTCAAATGCTTCTTCCATTCGGCATATTCCTCGGCATAGGCGCAATCATGGCGCTGCTTCTCGGCCAGCTAATCGTCGAATGGTACGCATCGCAATTTATTATTAATTGATGAATGCAGAGTGATGAGTGATGAATTAAAGCAAAAGCTTTTCCCTCTCTGCTCATCACTCTGCACTCATCATTCATCACTTTCATTATGCGTCACGGAAATCAAATAAATCTGATGATGGCGCTGGTGGTGAGCCTGTTTCTGCTCGCAGTGGTTTTCGGCGTGGGGTTCATTGCGCTGGCGCCCGCTGCTTCGGGCAAGCGCGCGCCTGTGATGATTACGATTTTTGTAGTGATGCTGTTGACGGCGCTGCTTGCGGTTATTTTCCTGCTGCGATGGCTTCTTCGTCCATACCGCCAGCTTGTAGGTGAGGCCGAGCGTGCGCCCATCGCGGCTCGCGCCAATCAATCAAGGAATGAAGCGGAGTTCGTGCTGGAAACTTTTCAGTCCGTGGTTGCTCAGCTTCAATCGCAGCAGCGCGAGTTAGAGCGTTTGAGCGCAGAAGCGAGCGCACGCGCCGCACACGCCGAAAAGTTCAGCGACCGAATTGTAGCAAGCGTTCCATCAGGGCTGGTAGCTTTCGACGCGCAGGCGCGAGCAACTGTCGTTAACTCTCCGGCACGCGCAATTGTCGAAGCAAACGGCGAGGTTGAAGGTCAACACGTGAGCCTCATTCTCAAGCATGCGCCCGCGCTGGTCGAGATGGTCGAGCGATGCCTGCGAACGGGCGAAGTTTACCGCCGCGAAGAGATTATCGCTCTGTCCGCTGACGGGAGAAGACGACGACTGGGCGCAACGGTCGCTCCCATAGAGCTTGTCGAAAGCAGTTCGCGCGGGGCGCTCTGTCTTCTGACAGATATAACGGAAGTGACGGAGTTGCGCGAGCAGGTGGCATTGAAAAGAAACCTTGAGAGCCTGGGCGAGATGAGCGCCGGTCTCGCTCATGAATTCAAAAATGCTCTCGCTGCGCTTCACGGCTATGCCCAGTTGCTTTTGTCGCTTGAGCAGGACGAAAAAGCCAGGGCAGCGGCGACGGCGCTTTTGCAGGAAGTAAGAAGCTTGACGGCTATGGTGACGGCGTTTCTGAATTTCGCGCGCCCCCAGCCGCTAGACCTATCCGATGTATCCCTCAAAGAGCTTCTGGACGACTGCTCAACGGAATTGAGCAAGCTCTACAGCGAGCGCCGTGTCTCACTGGAAATTGAAGGCGAGTTCCCGAATGTTCGCGCAGACGAACACACTCTGCGACAAGCGCTGCTGAATATCTTGCGCAACGCAATGGAAGCAATAGGCGATGAAAATCAAGAGCGTCGCGTGAGG
>DATHJK010000017.1:0-2837 GCA_035316225.1 Pyrinomonadaceae bacterium | reverse complement strand
GCGCGGCTTATACGTATACAGAGGGACAGGACTGAGCGCGGCGTTGGGCCAATCGCTGTTGTGACGGCAGGCACGAGCGACATCCCCGTAGCTGAAGAGGCTGCGTTGACAGCGGAAGCTATGGGCAACAGGGTCGAGCGCGTCTGGGACGCAGGCGTAGCAGGTATTCATCGCATACTTGCAGAACGCGCTCTCTTACAGAAAGCGCGAGTCGTGGTGGTTGCGGCAGGGATGGAAGGCGCGTTGCCTTCAGTCGTCGGCGGATTAGTGAGCGTGCCGGTCGTGGCGATTCCTACCAGCATAGGCTACGGTGCATCTTTCGGAGGAGTCGCCGCGCTGCTGGGCATGCTGAACTCCTGCGCCTCGAATGTAACGGTCGTGAACATTGATAACGGCTTCGGCGCTGGCTTCGTCGCAAGTTTAATAAACCGCCGCTGGGAAGTGTTTGAAGAAGATGCTGGGGCGCGTAGACACGTGGACGCGGAGAGGAAGAACGAAGAGACGAGATAATAGACAGAATGCACAAACAGAATCCCCCGCCCAACCATTCCTCTTTCGTCTTATCTCCTCTTCTCTTTGGCCGCGCCTGTGCGTCTGCGCGTGTGCGCGCCTCCCTGCTTCTATTCATCTTGCTCTTCATCCCTGCCTGCGGTGCTCGCCGCACGCCCAATCTTGAGCGCATCTTCGCACAGGCGCGCACGCAGAAGGGTAAGCGTCCCATCATAGTCATTCCCGGAATCTTAGGCTCTCAGCTAGTCAATTCGGAGACGGGAGAAGTGGTCTGGCCTTCTGCGTTCCGCTCTTCCGAAGACGGGTTGGCGCTGCCCGTCTCGGCTAATCTGGAGTCGAACCACGACAGCCTTGTGCCTAGAAAGATAATTGACACGGCTCGCTTCCAGTACGCGAACATTAAGATTGGGCCGGAGGTTTACATCTATCACGACCTGCTCGAAGCGTTGAAAAATTACGGCGGCTATAGAGAAGGCGATTGGGACAATCCGGGCGAGGGCGGCGATCAGGATACGTTCTATGTCTTCGCCTACGACTGGCGGCGCGATAACGTAGAGAGCGCTCGCCTGCTCATACGCAAGATAGAGAGCTTGAAGAGGAATCTGAACCGGCCTGACCTGCGCTTCAACGTGCTGGCGCATTCGATGGGAGGGCTTGTAGCGCGCTACGCCGCAAGGTATGGCGACGCGGATTTGCCGCCAGACGGCGAGCGCCCCTCGCCTACATGGGCAGGCGCAGCGCACATCAGCAAGATCATCATGTTCGGCACGCCGAACGCAGGAAGCGCCGACGCTTTCGCAACGCTTATAGAAGGCTACTCGGTCACAGAAGGCTTGCGCCGGCGACTGCCGCTGCTGAACAAGCTTTCGAGAGAAGACGTGTTGACAGGCCCGTCAATCTTTCAACTGCTGCCTCATGCTTCGGTCATGCGTTTTCTTGACGAGAACCTTCAGCCCATCACTGTTGACCTTTATGACCCTCAGTCGTGGCTTCGCTACGGTTGGTCTGCTTACGGCGACCCGGATTTCAGACAAAGATTCGTAGCAGGAAGAATGCGCGGCGATTACGCGCCGCTCAGGCCCGGCTCGCTCGAAGACCTTGACGCATATTTTGCCGCAGCCCTTCATCGCGCCAAAAGATTTCACGAGGCGCTGGACGTGCAGGTTGAAGGTGAAACGCCTGTGCCGCTTTTCGTGTTCGGCGGCGATTGCGAAGAGACGCTGGACGCGCCCGTTCTGATGCGAGACCGAAAGACACACGCATGGGTGACGCTGGTCAGGCCGCGCTCGTTCGTCACCTCCTCAGGCAAGAAGATTTCGCGCGAGACGGCATTAGAAGCTATGTACATGCCCGGCGATGGTCGTGTGACGCGCCGCTCGTTGCTGGGCGCAGACCTTCCCGGCAATCACCGCAACGACTCGCTCTTCAACACACCTCTGCCCATAAGCTATGCCATCTTCGGCTGCGACCTGCACGGCAACATACAGAACAACAAAATTTTGCTGGACAACGCGCTGACGGCGCTCGTGAGCGAGATAATCAGGTGAAACTTTATCCGTGACGATAAGCGGCCTATACTTGCTTTAGAATGCTTTGCGTTCTTCTTAGCGTCTTTGCGTGAGATAGGTTTTGCACGCAAAGTCGCCGGAGGCGCTAAGAGAAGCATGAGGCATACAATCTTTGAAAGGAGGTGAAGGGTATGCGATTGACCGAGATGGTCTCGTGCGCTGGTTGAGCGGCCAAGCTCGCGCCTAGCGAATTGGCCCAGGTGTTGGGCCAACTGAAGATTCCTGCAAATCCGCGTGTCCTTGTCGGCATTGAAACTGCCGACGACGCCGGAGTGTACCTAATCAACGACGACCTTGCGCTTGTTCAGACCGTGGACTTCTTCACCCCGATTGTTGACGACCCATACACTTATGGCCGCATAACCGCCCTAAACTCTATCAACGACGTTTGGGCTATGGGCGGGACGCCGATCACAGCGCTGGCAATCACATGCTTTCCCAAAAAAGGTCTGGACTTTTCCATACTGGCCGAGATGATGCGCGGCGGGCTTGACGTTCTCGTGGAGAACAATGTCGCGCTCATTGGAGGTCACAGCGTTGACGACAAGCAGATAATGTTCGGCTATGCGGTTACGGGTACGATTGATCCGCGAAAGATTGCGACGAACAGAGGCGCGCGTGCGGGCGAACTGTTGATTCTGACGAAGCCAATCGGCACGGGCGTTATTTCAACGGGGATTAAGTTTGAGAAGGCGCGAACTGAGACGGTTGAAGCCTCGCTCGATACGATGCTGTTGGCCGGACGCGATGCGGCTCAAG
>DATHJK010000016.1:0-16737 GCA_035316225.1 Pyrinomonadaceae bacterium | reverse complement strand
TCATTCCGACGGATTTCAATCTATCTCGCACGCCGTCCGTTGATGCGTGGGGCTATCTTACAGACAACAAGCTCTCAGGTTTTCTGCCAGGGGATTCAAGCATCAGACTCGCTTTACGCAAAATACATACTCTCTACCTTTTAAGAGACATCATCTATCCCTTGACCGATAGAAGTAGAAGCGCGGAGGACATTCTCTCGGCGGGCGATGTGCCGGACTCATACTCATTCCTCAAAGAGTTCAAAGAGACTGCCGAACAGCACAAGCTCGCTTACGCCGTAGTGCTTCTTCCTTCGCTCAAAAGCCAGTTCGGAAACATCCCCGCGCAGCTTCGTCTGGATGGCGTATCCTTTGTAGACCTATCAACTCTTCGCGCTCAATTCAGACCTGAACAATTTCAGGCCAGTAGATTTGATACGCACCCATCCGCAACGGTTCACAGGAGAATCGGCGAATCGCTGGCCGAATATATTCTCCAAAACCACTTGATGACGAATCAACACTGAGGCTCTAGCTCAGTCTCTTTCAGACTGGTACTTCTCGTAGAAAAAACCCGCAGCGTTGGCGACCTGCGTCCAGAGCAGCAGCGCGGTCAACTGCACAGCGCCGATTTTGCGCGCGTGAGATGCGGGAGAGCGCAGCAGCTTGAAGTAGAAAGAGAGGTCGGGTTTGAAACGCCCGCCACCATCAGCCGCGTGCGCGCGATGAAAGCGTAACGCACCCCGCCCGTAGCCGAAGTGCTGTTGCCAGAGAGTGCGCAAGGTTAGATGGTGTGCGTGATAGAGAACGGCCTCCGGTGCGTAGGCGAGTCGCAGCCCGCGCGAGCGCCAGCGAGCGCAGATTTCACGATCCTCAGATGTAATGAAAGTCTCGTCAAATCCCTTCATCTCACGAAAACGCTCTGCGGAAAGTGCGAAGTTGTTAGAGGCGAAGAAGCGCGCATCCGTCGGGTCGGCATTGAAGTGAGCATAGACCACTTCGATGATCGCGTGGCTCGTCTGCGAATAGGGATTGTGCTGGAGCGCATTGAGAGTGCGCCCGCCGATTATGCGGTCTGGTGTCACGGCGAGATGAGAGGCAAACCCGCGTAACCAACCGGCGTCCGGCTCACAGTCGTCATCAGTAAAGGCAAGGAATTGGCCGCGCGCATGAGTTGCCCCGAAATTGCGCGCCCCGGCTGGCCCGGTGTTCTTCTGCGAAAACAATCTCACGTCCAATAGACCGCGAAACCGTTCAACAATATCACCGGGCGGATTCGCGCTTCCGTCGTCTACAATCAACACCTCGAAGCGCTCAAGAGGATAGTCCAGGCGCGCGAGCGCTCGCAGGCATATTTCGAGTTGTGCAGGTCGCTCGTATGTAGGAACGATTATAGAGAAGAATGGCAATTCTTGACTCATAAAGATGAGAACACCGTGCTGAAACAGGCTGCTTCATCCACTCGCCCGCCGCTCACTCCATGATTGTCTCCAGCCTTTCGCGCTCCGCCATATAACGCTCGCGATGAAATTCCATGTCAGACAGTTTTGCCATAGCCTTACCGGGGCCGAAGGCGTAACCTGCCATCTCGCCTGCGCCGTCGAAAACGAGTCCGACGATTAGCGCCGGTAGCACGCCGGGCAACAAATAAACGGGTCGGCCCGGGCGTAAGAGTTCGCGCGTAATGCGCAGGCAGCGCACTACAGGGATGAGCGGCCAGGCACAGGCGAAGAGCGCTCTGCGCCAGGTGGGCCAATCGCGCGCGCGCGACGAGGCGAAGAGCCGCCCGCCGTTGAAACGCAGCGTCAGCGAGGGCGATTGCGCGGAGAAATTTTGATGGAACGTACGCGCTTTCGGTTCCAGATAGAGTCTGTGTCCTCTGGCTCGCAAGTCCCAGTGCAGTATGCTCTCGGCGTCAAGCATAGCTTCAAGCCGCTCGCCGTACTCCAGAAGAATCTCACGCTTGTACGAACCGTTGTGGCCGGGCAAGTGTTCGCGCTCACCGCCTTTTGCAGGCTCCAGCCACTGCGCGTATTCAATCAAGAGGTTGGCCCAGCTAGTGACGCTGCGCGGGTTGGCATTAGTAATCACAGGCCCGACCGCCGCCCAATCTTCTCGATGCCGGTTGATGAGCGCTTCGGCCCAACCGGGAGCCGGGTAAGCATGGTCTTCGGCAAAGGCTACGATGGGAGCGGACGCAGTTCGCACGCCCGCAGCCCGCGCTCGCGCCGTCGAGATGACGTGGCCTACTTCGATAACTTTGTGACTGTGAAAGCTCAGAAGCTCTGATGAATCGAGATCAAGCTCTAGGGCTGAAGGCGCGGCGATGATGATTTCAAGATTGCCGCAAACTTTCTGTGCCATGAGATGCCTGATTGTTTTGCGTATGGTCGCGTACAGGTCTGGAGTGATGACCACTACAGACATCGCGGGCATCTCTTCGCTTGCACTCCTGCCGTTCATGTCCGGTCTCAATTCTTCTTCCCTGTCTTCTATCCGCAAAGTTTCTTCCCTCTCCGATAGACACGAAAGCAAGACGCGGCCTCATACAGGAGTAGGCATCTTAGCGGCTCGCGCTCGCAGTACCTATGCAGCCGGGCTTGACCGCGCGCTTCGTGGCACTTGCCTCCTGCGCGGCGAGCGCGACTTCGAGTGCGCGCCTGCCATCGAGGAGTGCGCATTCAACAGGCGAGTCTCTTGTGATTGCGCCGACGAAGTGCCGCCACTCCTCGGCGTAGGATGCCACGTGGTCGCCGCCTTGTCTTGCTTGTTGGAGCATACGGGGCAGCAACAGAAATGTTTGGGCCAACTTGCGCAGGCGGGTCGCAATCGCGCCCGTATACTCGACTACGCTGAACTGTTCCAGTCCATCTGCGCGGTAGCAAGAGATGCGTAGCCAGCCGCGCGCTCCGTAAACTTCGATAGCATGATTCTCACCCGTTCCCTCTGAAAAGGCTGAGAGAACTTGCGCGCCGCATTTCATACGAATCAAAACACACGCCGTCTCGCCCTCCGAAGCGCTCGCAGCGTAGACCTCTTCCGCTTCGCTCCGAAGTAGAAAACGTAGCAGATCGAAATGATGCACGCCCAACTCAAAGAGCGCGCCGCCTCCGGTCTCTTGCTCCTTACGCCAGTCTGCAAAGTCCTCGCGCAGCCGCACCCCGCTCGTGAACACTGTGCGAACCAACTTGATGTCGCCAAGCTCCCCACTAGAGATAACTTCCCGCGCTTCGCGTACAAGGCGATGCCAGCGCATATTAAAGCCGACCATCACCTTGAGCGCGCTGTGAGCCGTGGCTCGCACTGACAGAAGATCGCATTCCGAGAGGTTGAGCGCCAGTGGCTTCTCTATCAAGACATGTTTGCCAGCCTCCAAAGTCGCCAGCGCAATTTCCGCATGAAATCGCGGAGGCACGCACACCGCTACCGCATCAACATCATTGGACTCAATCAAATCAGAGTAAGCCGTGTAGCGCCGCGCAACGCCGAATTGTTCGGCAACACGCTCAAGCCTAGCAGAATCTATGTCTGCGAGAGCGACGACCTTAACGCCGGACACTTGACGGAGCGCGGGCAGGTGGCGCTGCTCGGTCACGCCCCCGCACCCGATTACTCCCAGGCGAATCATCTTCGCTCTCTCCTTCACAGCATCTACACCTTTTACGGGCTGTCCTCCACAGCGTAGACAAGTATCTTGTGGCCGGGAGATTGCGCGAAGTCGAAAGCCAGGCGTAATCCCGTATGCAGGCTTTGGTCGTCGAGCAATGCGCGCAGGCTCATGTATCTGAAGTCACGTTCGTTGACTATAAGATAATCAACCCTCTCGCGCCGCGCTCGCGCTATGAGCGCCGCATAGTCTTCATCAACGAGCGGGACATGTCGTCCCTCTGCGTAGAAAGCTGTGATTGGAACAGTTGACATGATGACGGGCGCATGCGAGGCATCATGCTCCTTAATCCACCGGGCGGCACGTTTTTGTCCGTAGTAATCATCCCACTTATCGCCTCTAAGCAAGTAGACCATTAGCGGGAGCAGCGACGCGAGCAGCCCCGCGATGACGAGCGGCACGATCAGTTTTCTCACATACTGCGTAAATCTTAGGGGGCAGTTGAATCCAGAAACAGTCTCGGCAGCCCATTCCGCAAATTCAGTGACGCCATTAGAGAGCCAGCAGAGCAGGATAGGCAGCAAAGGCACAAGGAAGCGAATGTTCGGCAAGGTGATGGCATAGCCCGCCAGGGTCGCCGCAACGAACGACAGTAGATACAACTCCCGCCGGATACGGTTGCCAGTCCATCTCTTGCGGAATAACCCCAGCCCGACCAGCAGAACGAAAGCAGGCGGAAAGATCAGGTTGAAGATTTCGTACTCGAAGCGCAGAGCCTTCGTCAGTTGCACTATGACGGTTGCAGAGTCTGGCATGAGCGGCAGAAGAACGGGTTTGAAGTCGCCACCAGCAAGACGGCTGCCTTGCCACAGGTGTGTGGTCGTCTTCCCGCTGAGAGTCCATGCTCCCGTTTGATGTCTGAGATAGAAGAGGTAAGGCGCGGCAAGCAGCATGAATCCTGCGCAGAGTAAGAGCGCATTACGCGCAGACGTTTTGTAAGAACCCGTTCTGCTGAAAACCTTTTGGCCCAGTGTCAGCCCTACGAGCAGCAGTAGAAACCCCGCCGCCTCCGGTTTAAGTAGATAGCATGCGCCAAACGTTGCTCCCGCCAGCAGGTAAGAGCGCCACTTTGCGCCGGTGAGGGCAGACCATCCTGTGAGGATGCCTGATGTGAAAAGCAGTGTGTAAGTTGATTCGGTGAGCAGTGTGGTCGAATAGTAAATCAGTAGAGGGTGGAGCGCGACTAAGCAAGCGCCGATGAGCGCGACCCTCTTCCCATACCATCTGCGCGTCAGCCGGTGCGACGTAATGACCAGAAGACTGCCCGCCACAACTGAGACGAAGCGCCCCGCAAATTCCGCGTCGTGAAAAATTAGCGATGAAAGTCCTATGAGCAGCGGATAGAGCGGCGACGAGTAAGGGCTTAAGCCAGTGCGTAGATCGCCAGCAATCAAGCTGCGCCCCAGGGTTACATAGCCAACCCCGTCTGGCGAAATCACCTGCTCGAAACGCCAGACCAAAAAGAGCCGCAACAGAAAGGCCACCAGTGTCCAGCAGAGTGGCTCGCGCCATTCGTTCCCTGAAACGAATCTCTCAAATGCCCCGGCATCCGTCTCCGCGCGTCGCTCGTGTTCGTCTCCCTCTGCCTGTCCGGTATTATTCTCTACGTGCTGCGGCGAACTCTTGAACGTGATAGAGGTCTGCATCTCGCCCGCCTGATGAAGTGATGCGACTGCACATTCCTGAGCTTCCTGGTTGATGGCGCTACGCATCGTTGACCTGTTCGGACTCAGCCGCACGCCGCTTCAGCCGTGTAAACCTGCATGCGCTCCCGATGACATACATGCAATAGCAGAGAGCAAACACGCTGGCGCTGTAAAAATAGTAGAGGGACAGCATGCCGAACGACCTGAGCGCGAACAAGCGCCCGCGCCGCTCTTTAAGAAAACGGTAGAAGGGAAGATTGAGAAGGAGAATGGCCGTCAGTGTTGCCAGCATTCCGGCGAAAAATGCTATTGAGAAATAGGAGAGGACGAGTAAAGAGACTGCCAGCCACACGAGCGCAGCCGAGACGCGATCTCGTACGCGCAGATTCAGGTCGTTAATCATTCCATCTTCTTCCAGAATCAACTTTGACCAGGGCAGCGCACGGTTAAAGATGTCTGTGCGGAGCAGCGAGGAGAATGTCCATCTCTTCAGGTGCTTGACCTGCAACTCTTTGTCCAGAATAATCCTGAATCCTTTGCGGCGCAGCCTGTGGCCCATCTCTATATCTTCTATGGAAGGTCTACGGTACTTCCGCTCATCGAATCCGCCCACATCCTCGAAAGCTTTGCGGCGTATGGCTCCGCAGCCTGCCCAAAAGGTTGCAGCTTCAGCAGCCGATTGCTGGTGTACGAAGTGATGCAGCAGATTCTTGTACTGTGAGACGAAGTTTCGCGCTGCCGGAGCATCGTCATATGAGCCAAAGGCTGCGGCGATGCCCGGACACGTGCGGAAGAACGCGGCGACGTGAGCCAGCGTGTCGCGCCGCACGACAACATCGGCGTCTATGAAAAGGATGAGATCGGCGCGCGCGCGACCTGCGCCGCGATTGCGCGCCGCCGCAGGGCCAAGTCGCCGAGCTAGATGCAGGACTTTTGCGCCATGCGCGCGCGCCAACTCCGCGCTGCCATCCGTCGAGCCGTCATCGACAACGACGATTTCATAATCACGAAAATCTGACGCGCATATAGCGGCGAGGCATTGTTCCAGTTGCGAGCCGCCGTTATAGACCGGGATAATGATTGAGAGTTTCGGAGCAGTCTTCACCTGTATCTCTTACGGAGCTTTGCAGAAAAAGTCGGATGGGCTGACAGCATTTAGCGGTTAAGATTAATCGCCCACCTGTTTTGACTTCCTGCGCAAAAGCTTCTCTCAGATTTCATACTCGGCGGCGGGAGTCGCCATACCCGCTTGAATCCGCTCAGGCATAGCTCGTTGATTATGCTGTAGCCTGGACAGTGATTGTTTCGCGCTTTCATCCGCCAGGCCATTGCCTTCCTCCTGATATTCCTGCTCTGTGTTCACCTGCCATAGATCATGATTTGCGCCCAGAATATTTTTCACGGCCAGCACCGCCGTCATCATTGAATGATCTTGATTATTGTACTTGTGCATGCCGTTGCGGCCCACCAGTTGAAGATTTGCAAATGCGGTGAAGAACCGGCGCAGCGTTGCGAGCGCTTCTGTGTAGGTGGCATCGTAAACCGGATAAGCCTTTGGCACGCGCACGACCGTGCCCTCTTCCACATCATCTGCCTTGATGAGACCGATTTTTTCCAACTCTCGCTTGCCAAGCTCAATAAGTTGTTCATCCGACATGCTCCACAGGCCGTCACCCTCAAAGCAGAAGTATTCCAGTCCCAGGCAGGTCTTGTTCTGGTCGGGCACCATGTCTGCGCTCCAGTTCTTAAAATTCTGCACGCGCCCGATTCTCACTTCCGGGTCGTGTATGTAAATCCAGTTGTCCGGGAAAAGGGAGCGCCGGTTGACGATTAAAACGACAGTTAGAAAGTCGCGATATTGAAGCTTGTCGGCGGCAGCCGAAATTGATGCTGGCGGCGCTGGCGTGAGTTTGCGCACCAACTCGCGTATTGGCATGCTGCTGATGAAATGCGTCCCGCGTAAAATCTCATTTCGTCCTGCGGTCTCGATTTCTATGCTCTCTACGCGGTCGCGGCTCCAGTGAATTCTCTCGACTCGTGTGCCGAGTTGGATCGTGCCGCCTCTCTCTCTCACGAGTTCGGTCATCTTCTCCCACATCATGCCCGGCCCGAGTCTGGGATAATCGAATTCGTTAATGAGAGTCTTAACGACAGCGCCCTGATCATCGCTCATTCGCCTGCGGAGGATGTTCTTTAAGACGACCGCGAGCGACAGCCCCTTGATGCGCTGTGTAGCCCATTCGGCGGTCATCTCGCTGCACGGTATGCCCCACACCTTCTCCGTGTAAGACTTGAAGAAAATCCTGTAGAGGCGCTTGCCGAAGCGGTTCGTCACCCATTGCTCAAAGGTCTGCTCGCTTTTCAAAGGGAAGGCTCGCGCTCGCAGATAGCTGAGGAGAATCAGGCAGCCGTTCCATAACCCCAGGTTGAAAAGCATAGAGGAGGCGCGCAAGGGATAGTGGAAGAATTTTTTATTGTAATAGATGCGCGAGAGCCGTTTGCGCCTGAGAAAGTCTGCGGCGGGCAGGACTTCTCGCCAGATGTCTGCGGCGGCTTTGACTTTGGTGTAGAACCTGTGACCACCAATATCGAACCGAAAATCTTTATGATTGACCGTCTTTGCTAATCCACCGACAACCCCGTCCTGTTCGAGCACAACGGAGGCGACCCCAGCCTTGCAAAGCTCATAAGCTGCTGTCAGCCCTGCCGGACCAGCGCCGATAATGACAACTTTCCGGCCTCCTTGTTCTCCCATTTCCATACCAGTTCAAGAATATTAATAATTAAAGAAGAAAATGCGCGGTCGTGTCCGAGCTTGAAAAAATTGGGCCAATGTTTATCAGGCTAAGATTTTCAAATCAGGACACTACTAAATGCGCGACGCCTTAACTGACAAGAGATAAAATATGGTAACCGGCAGTTATGTTCCAGACCGAAGCCGGATAACACCTTAATGGAAACAAGAAATTTTGAAAAGGAAATTCTGTGCTATGCCGAGAAGAGGTAAGTCAGATTAGACTGTTCGAGTTGGAACCGCCTGCGCCCGGCGGACATCCTTCATCCTTATCTGTATAAAACTTATTTGAATGCCGCTCGCTCGGCGCGGGTTGATTCAGGCATTGGGCGCGATGGTCAGAGACAGTAGATATAATATGTTTGCGTGTTGCCAAGACTTGAGGTCATAGATATATTGTTCCACAGAAAGGAGTAGTTCAATGTTAAAGTTTATCCGTGGTAGAACCACCTGATAACTCGATAAGGAAACCTTCCAAAGACTTATCGCCTCCTACCGGCGAGGGAGTGGTCATAGATATAGGGACGGGAGACGGTCTCTTTGTATACCAGTGCGCTCGCCGGAATCCGAAGAAGTTTTACATAGGGGTGGATGCCAACCCCCGGCCTCTGGAGAAGGTCTCCGAGAAAGTTCATCGAAAACCGGCGAAAGGCGGTCTGCTGAACGTGCTGTTCCTACAGGCCGCAGTCGAAGACCTCCCTCCTGAGTTAGATGGAGTAGCCGATGAAGTGCATGTCCATTTCCCCTGGGGTAGCCTGCTCCGGGCCGTTGCTGTAGGCGATATAGAAGCGCTACAGAATCTACGTCGCATCTGCTCGTCCGAGGCTCTGCTGGAAGTGGTGATCGGGATTGATCCTGAGCGGGATAGCTCCGAAATAGAACGCCTGGGGCTGCGACCATTATCAATTGAACATATAGACTCTGTGCTCGTCCCTCAATACAGGAGCGCGGGATTTGAGATATGTGAAAGAGGAACGATCCTTTCATCCGAGTGGCCTGAACTTCATACATCCTGGGCGAAACGGCTGAAGGGGAATATGAACAGGTCATTGATATACATCATAGCGCGGGCTGCTGAAGTTACAGAGTTTGGCGCATGATTATGACCGCACCTAAAGACTCATTCAACCCGCCCCCTGATATTGGAGCAAAAGTGTGTTGCTGGTGAATTACAGCCAATGAATATGCGGCGCTGTCAGACAACCAGCACAAGATTACATCACTACTTTCTGAGCGGCCCCGTAGCATGTTTCTCAAGATGCGATTATCTTGAATGCTATTTGCCTGCGGCGTCTCAATTCCAACATCAATGCGATTAGCCCGGCGGAAATCTGTAGAGGTTTGCGAGTGAAGCGAAACAATCGTTCAGGGCGAGATAAGCATACGCACGCGGAGCGGGATTCGCCGACGACTAACGCGGGTGAAACAATCACCTGCCTTTCGTGTCTGGCGCTGAATACCCCGGCAGAGGCATTCTGCCATGAATGCGGCGCTCCGATTGGCAGGACTGCAACCCTTGATCCGATTAATACCATCCGGGCAGAAGGTTTTCTGCTTCGCAAATCGCTTGAAGGGCGACCGAAACTGATAACACTTCTGGGCATCTGGATTATTCATCTGCCCGTGCTGGTACTAGGCGTATATTCTGCCGTCTACATTATTCTCAAATGGCGCGGGCTTTCTGCTTTCCTCTTTTTCTGGGCGTTAGTCGGATTGGCCTGCTTTGCTTTCGTCATTCTGTATCGCATTACTAAGAACTACCTGACGATTCCCAAGAAGGAATGAAGCAACTATTTAAATCAAGTTCGGCAACTAAGAATCACTTCGCAGCCAACCGTTTAATTGAAATGCTTTTATCAATCCTGTTCCTGGTCGAGCTTCAATACTGCTTGCAAGCGGCGGCCAAATGGGTTTATCAGTATCGTTCCAGTACCGGAAGTTTTGAGAATTGAAGGCGCGAACAAATGAGAGCTATATTCATTCTCCTGCTTTTCACCTCGATGGCAATAAACTTACTCGCTCAAACTCCGCCTTCAACTCAACATCCATCCTCAGTCCAGAAGCCGACTACAGCTACAGAATGTCCTGATGTAGCGGTGCAGAGCTTTGCATGGGGCGTGACGCATCAAAGAGCCAATAACCTTGACCCTTCCTTTTCGGCGGATATTCTGGGGGACAGGAGTTCTGGGGGACAGGCTCGCACTATTCGCCCGCCGGAAACCCCTGCTACTACGACTCCAGTTCGCACCCCCGGCAATATCACCGTCCCCACAGTTGTGGCAGGAAGCAGCGCGGAGACCGCAGAGCGATTCGGAATCCTGCGCGAGTCTTATGTGCTCATTAAAAATGCAGGCAACAGGATTATCAGAGCTATCTACTGGGACTACGTTTTCTTCACAGACTCGGCTTTGGAGCACGAGTTGAAGCGGCATAAGTTTCATACTAAGAAAAAGATTGCTCCCGGCGAAACTAAATTCCTGACCGAATTTGTTTATCGCCATGCAGACTCTGCTTACCAGAGAATCTTTATCAACCGGGTCGAATTCACAGACGGGTCAGTGTGGCTCAGGCCGTAGGTCGCTACACGCTAAGCTCATCTTGAAACTCGTCGCCCGTTCTTTCAGATTTCTACAACCGTCACAGATGAAAATTCTCATCGTAACTTACAGGGAAATAGTTCAGCTTCTGCCGATGCGCGAGTGCATCTCAGTCATGGAGGAAGCATTGATTGCGCTTGCTCGCGGCCAAGTTTATCAGCCACTGCGCATGGTTGTGAGACCACAAGATGCTGCCGGACTGATGGGCTTGATGCCCGCATACAGGGCTGGCGCACATCCTGCATTCGGATTAAAAACAATCTGCGTCTTCCCTGAAAATCCTGCGAAAGGAAAGGATGCGCACCAGGGCAGCGTCATGCTATTTGACGGTGAGACGGGCGAGATGCGAGCGTTGATGAATGCGTCTGCTATAACGGCTATACGCACGGCAGCCGTTTCTGCCGTTGCAACCAAATTGCTTGCGCGTGAAGACGCAAATGATCTGGCAATCGTCGGCGCGGGCGTTCAGGCTCGCACGCATCTTGCAGCGATGGCCTGTGTTCGCCCTTTAAGACGCGCGCGCATTGTGAGCCGAACCTTAGAGCACGCGCAACAGCTTGTAGAAGAATTCCGTGCCGCTTACTCTTTCCCAATCGAAGCGGTCGCTAATGTCGAAGAAGCTCTACTTGGCGCAGATTTAATCGTCACTGCGACGAGCGCACACGAACCCGTCTTAAAAAGAGAATGGATTACGAACGGCGCGCACATCAACGCCGTCGGCGCTTACTCTTCAGCCACGCGCGAAATTGACACGGCGACTCTAGCCGCTTCACTGCTTTTCGTAGACCGCCGCGAGTCCGCCATCAACGAGGCGGGCGATTATCTTCTGGCGCTGGAAGAGGGAGCTATCGGCCCCGAACACATTCGCGCGGAGATAGGCGAACTGCTGACGGGAGCAAAACCGGGTCGCACTTTGCCCGGCCAGATAACTCTCTTCAAGTCGCTGGGATTGGCCGTAGAAGACCTTGCGGCGGCGGAATACATCTACCAGCAGGCAAAGAGCGCTGGCGTCGGAACGTGGGTCGAGTTTTGACAAGAGAGAGCCGCATCCATAGACAAACCATCTCTTCGGCCCATCTACACAAAAGAGAGACCTATAGTAGTGTCATAGTTTGAGACTAAGAGCCGGTGATTGACTGGCCTCATGTTTTCAAAGTCGCTCACTACCAGACCTGCTCGGTGCTGGACAGTACGCCTTTCAAAGTGTAAAAGAGTTAGTTTCACTTTCATGTGCTGATTCACACAAGAGGGATTTCATAATGCTTCGAGCAGGTATCGTGGGTTTGCCGAATGTTGGCAAATCCACACTCTTTAACGCGCTCACGTCGCAGCAGGCAGCGCTCGCCGCAAACTATCCATTCGCCACGATTGAGCCGAACGTTGGCGTCGTTGCTGTGCCGGACGAGAGACTTGGGCCGCTGGCAAAGTTAGTTAAGACCAACATCATCGTGCCCGCGACGGTCGAGTTTCTGGACATAGCCGGATTGGTTCGCGGCGCATCGAAGGGCGAAGGATTGGGCAACCAATTTCTGGCGAACATACGCGAGACGGACGCGATTGTTCAGGTCGTGCGCTGCTTCGAGAGCGAAGAGATTGTCCACGTAGAAGGCACTGTTGACCCGCGCCGAGATATTGAGACGATTCAGATTGAGCTTGCGCTTGCCGACCTCGCAACGATTGAACGAAGAAGAGAGAAGGCACAGAAGACGGCTAAGAGCGGAGACAAAACCGCGCGTGCGGAGATTGAAGTGCTGGATAAGATTCAGCCCGTGCTTGAAGAAGGGAGACCTGCGCGCACCGTTGAATTGACGGCTGAAGAACTGGCAGTTGCGCGAGGCTTTTTCCTGCTGACGATGAAGCCCACGATCTACGCGGCGAACGTTGACGAAGCTACGCTCGCGGAAGGGGCTGAAGGAAACTCGCATGTTCGCACGGTTCGTGAAATCGCCGAGAGTGAATCGGCGGAGTTCATAATCATCTGCGCGCAGGTGGAAGCAGAGCTGGTTGAATTGCCGCCGGACGAGCGCAAGGATTATCTGGAAGCTCTGAATGTGAAGGGCAGCGGCGTGGACAATCTGATAAAGAGCGCCTACAGGCTGCTCGGACTTATGTCGTTTTTGACGGCGGGCGAAAAGGAGGTGCGCGCCTGGACTATCCCGCGGGGCACACGCGCGCCGCAGGCCGCCGGAGTCATACACACGGACATAGAGCGCGGCTTCATACGCGCCGAAGTCATCTCCTATGACGCGCTCATGCGCGCAGGCTCTTACGCCGCAGCGCGCGAGCAGGGGCTGCTGAGACTGGAAGGCAAAGAGTACATCATGCAGGAAGGCGACGTGGTTCACTTCCGCTTCAACGTCTGAAGTTTATCTTTTATCGCGGCAAGGGTAAGAATAGAGTCTGGTGGGCCAGCTTTGTCTACGTTAATGAAGTTGGCGTGCGCCATGCGAGCAAAGCCCGGGCGCGCGAGTTAGCCTAGAAGAAGGCGTGTGAGAAGATTATGCAATTGGTCAACATCTTCAATGTAAGTAATCCAGGCATTGTCACTAACATTAACGTCTGCGCTTTCCAGAGCACGTCCATACTTTTCAGCCATGATAACGAGCGGCACGTCCAGTTCAGTATTTTCGCGTATTCGTCGCCCAATCTGTAGAACTTCGTCGGCTGACTTGCCGACAAGATTCACTAAAATCAAGTCGGCACTTACGCGCCCGCCACTACTGCTTTCTATGCTCTCTTTTTCATCTGAAGCGACTATGACACGATAGCCGTACCTTCTAAGATTTTGACTTAAATGCGGGCGTGTCTCATCTTTTTCTTCAACGAGAAAGATAGTGCTCATATCAGAATTCCCGATCTTCTCTTCTTCGCTCATTTCGCGCCTAGCATATCAGGCCAGAGCGAATCGTTCTATATGAAAGCCTATAGAATGCCCAAATCCTTAGCCAGAAACTTCCTTCGACGCCCAAACTTGCTTCGTGATTCCAGTCTACATCGTTGGCGTGCATCGAATTCAAGTTCATGCTTTGGGTAACGCAATAAAGTCGGAATAGCCCCGGATTGCGCCTCGCTGGCTCGTGAATGGATTTTCCAACGTAGTACCACTCAGTTTGCGAAAGAAACTAAGAGATGATGAAAGAGATATTATCGGGTGGTTGGCCTGGCTTGGTTGAACCAGAAAGCGCAGAAAAGAAATGTTGCTCCGGCAGCAACATCAAGAACGATTGTGCTGTTACTGGCGACGTTTGGGCTGAAGCTGAAAAGGTGGGGTGCGAACAGGTCTCGTAATGCAATACCGATCCATAAAATACCTACCGCAGCGTTGAGCCACATAGCCGTGTGCGTCCATATAGCAGTTCTGTTATTCATAGCATCACTTCCATCAGGATTCCAGTCCTTTGCCACATTTACCGCTCTGTTCGTGGGAATCGCTGTGGCAAATCGCGAGCATATAGAGCAGAAGGAGGGGGATAGTAATAAGAACCTGTCATCGTGCCTCGCTCCATATTGAACCGCCGCCGCGCGCCACAAATCAAGCATGTGCAATATGTCTCATTATCCCGCGTGAACGGAGGACTCATCTTCGAGTGCCAGCATCCGAAGATTCGCATCAGCCGATGAATCGGCATTGATATTGGCGCAGATGAAGCGATCCGGTCTGCGTATTGCTTTAATTTTGTTCTAACGGCTTGCATGATTGACCCTCTTCACCCCTTCTCGGATTGCTTTGCCGCACCATCGTCCAGCTAAATGCGCAAAGCCCCGCTTGCAGGCATGCCTGCTTCATTACCTCTGACCAGCCGCCAATCCCGATACGGCAGCGCCGCTGAGTCGAACTTGAAACGTACCGCCGCCGATTGGACCGTTGGTAGTGTGCAAGATAATAGTTCGCCGATTGGCTAATTTGACGCTTTTCACATCACGTCCTGTCCCACCGCCGTTGCCCTGTGCGTATTCACAGCACAGAATCTGGGTCGCGGCATCTCTTTCAAGCAATTCAAAATTGAGCAGAGCCTGCTCGTCCGGATTCGCTTTTACATCTACGGTGATCGTCAGTTCTCCCGGACCTGCGACGAACGAGTAAAAATTTTCCTCGTCATTGTGGTTTAAATCTCCTCTGATTTCATTGGAGGTTATTAGCGCAGGGTGGTCGCGGTCGGTGGATTGTGCGGCGATTGAACTCGCCACCGCCACCAGCAGCAAACTCATAATTAAAATAAGGCTCTTCCTCACTTGGTTCTCCCTCTTTTGGAAAGGCACTGAATCTCAACTCACAGTGCGGGTAATGAGGAGGGGCCGGGCTATAGAGATTAGAGAATATCTCAACAGCTTTCGCCCCTTCTCAAACTTGGAAACTTCTACTTACTTCAAACTGTCTGAGCAGCGACCTTGGGGAACGTCGAATTGCATATCTCAAAGGTCTGCACTCTCGGATTTCCATCCAGCACGTTTGATAGGGTCTTCAGTACCTCCGGGTACGTCGAGTGGTTGTAGGCATCCGCATTCTCTTTAGTATCCCAGATGCTACTGGCTACGGCTTCCGATCGCTCGGGGGAGATGAAGGTTATCTCGTTGAGGAATCCCTTCTGCTTGCGCAGCGTCGGGATAATCGCGCTCTCCATAGCACGTGTAAGCTCCGGGGTGGTATTTGGCTTGAGTTTCATCGTAAGTTGACGTGTAAACATTTCTAGCTCCTTTATCTGGTGTGGCTGTGGGCTTCAGGTAATCTGGAAAATTCCAGAGGAGCTGAGAAAAGAGTAAGCGGACTCGGTTCTAAACAACCTTACGCTAGACAAATGTATGTGTCAAGTATAGAATGTAGTTTATGTAAAATATATTTCATATGTAGTATATAATATTGGAGAAAGGACGAGCATTATGATTGAGATTCGAGTAGATGAGTTACTGGAAGAGCGCAGGCGCACTTTCTATTGGCTGGCAAAGGAAACGGGCATCAGCCACTCGACGTTGTGGCGGTTGAAGAAAGGCAGATCGGTGGGCATCAATTTTGCCACTCTGGAGCGAATCTGCCAGATGCTTAATTGTCAGCCGGGTGACGTGCTGAAGCTTGCTAACAAGAAAAAGAGGAGCAATAAGCGAAGCCTGTGAATGGAGCACAACGGGCAGGCCCCTTAGTATACATGGACGACCTTGGCCCAAACGTGAATCAATGCTCGGACTACTTCTTCGTCTACAGCAGCGCGAACGGGCTGGATGCCGTAAACCGGGATTCAGTTCAGAAAATGATTTTGCAGGCGCAAGGAATTTTGTTGCACAACATGTGAAGCAGTTTAAGCTTTTTGAGGATTCATTAAGAGAGCAGAATGCATCCGGCTGCTTCGGCCTTTTGTTGGCTGAAGCAGCCGGATGCATTCTGCTTCTGGGGGAAAGTTGTTTGAGCTTTAACGGAGTAGGGCGCGGACGCCCACCAGGACCAGATAAACGACGGCCACGACGACGGCGACCTTTATCAGAAGAATGGCGAGGCCTATGATTTTGAAGAGAACTGCCAGAGTGAATCCGGCTGCGGCCAGAACAAGCGGGATGCCTACAATCAATACGAACATACCGAGCAGGATTATGCCTACGATTCTAAATACGTCTTTTGCCTCTTTCATTTTCTCACCTCTTAATCTGAACTTTTGAACGCGCTTAACGACCCTTTATTTTTCGGCTGCGGGCGCGTTATCTTCTCTGTATACGAAAACATCAAGCGCCACGTTCCGTAGAAGATTTTTCCTCACTTTATCGCTCGGCTGGCCGCCCGGATGAGTTGCGGCCTACGTTTGTGCTAAGCTTTAATCAGAAGATTCTCCCGAATTAGAATTAAGCGTTCCGACTTCCCTTCTCAATAGAAGGGTGTTGGAATTTTCTGCAAGGTTATCACAGATGGCGCGTCGAATTACAAAAACTCTTTTCTCCGAAAATGAGCCTGCTGAAGCCGTCCAGTTGGCCGCGCCGCTAGCAGAGCGCATGCGACCGCGCTCGCTCGCGGAGTTCGCAGGCCAGGAGCATCTTGTGGGACAGGGGCGCATCCTGCGCCGTTTGATAGAG
>DATHJK010000015.1:0-5225 GCA_035316225.1 Pyrinomonadaceae bacterium | reverse complement strand
TCGCCATGATCGTCATCGCAGCCACCCCTGCCAAACCGACCGCACCAGAGAGAATCACCGTTCAAGAAGTCATAGCCAAGCACCTTGATTCGATTGGCACGGCTCAGGCGCGCGCGGCTGTCAAAAACCAGATAATACTTGGAACGGCGTCCGCGAATTTTCGCAACGGCGGAGGGCAGCTACAGGGAAAAGCCGTGCTGGCTTCCGAGGGCAAGAAGAGTTTAATCAACATGGTCTTTGGCGTCACAAACTATCCTTACGAGGCCATAGGCTACGATGGGGCTAATCTGACCATCGGTCGAGTCGGGAACGGCGGCACGGCGCTGGGCACTTTCCTCTACAGCTACGATGTAATCATCAAGGAGGGGCTGTTCGGCGGGACGCTCTCAACGGCGTGGCCGCTTCTGGACATGTCATCCCGAAACGCGAAGATTGAATACGCCGGAACGAAAACGATTGACGGGCGGCAGTTGCACAAGCTCACTTACATGCCGAAGAAAGGTGCGGACATTGAAATCACTCTATACTTCGATGCGCAGACGTTTCAGCACGTGCGCACTGAATATTACCGCACGATAGCGTCGCAACAGGGGAATACGGTTGACACCAGCGCGCGCCAGCGCGAACTGCACTACAAGCTGACGGAAGAGTTTGCAGATTTCAAACCTGAAAGCGGAGGACTCACGCTGCCGCACACTTATAAGCTTCATCTTTCGGTCGAAGGAAATCAGCGGACGTTCTTCTACGACTGGGAGATTAAGCTGCAAGAGTTTCACTTCAACCACCCGATTGACGAGCAGGCGTTCAGGCTGGTTCAAACCAATTCGTAATAGGCCGGACGATTTAAGTTGAGCGTATGGGAAGTAAGACTCACCACCGAAGTCACAGAGAACACGGAGGAAGCACAGAGAGATTCTACTCTCTGTGTAATCTCAGTGTACTCTGTGACTTCGGTGGTGAACTGCCCCGCTCCATACACTCAATTGAACTTCGCTCTAATCTACCTGATATGTAGCGACGCTGGTAGGAGTCTCGAAGCAGCGAACCTTGTAAATCTGCACGCGGTCGTCTGTGATGCGGCGCGCCACTCGTTCAAGTATGAAGCGCGCAAGGTTTTCAGCCGATGGATTCAACTCTTCGTCGAACGGCGGCAGTTCGTTGATGTTGCGATGATCCAGATACTGAACGATTTCGTCCGCCGCCTCTTTCAGCTCGACGAAATCAACCAGCAGCCCAATGTTGTTCAACTCACTTCCACGCGCGTAAATTTCTATCTTGTAGTTGTGCCCGTGCAGGTTCTCGCATTTGCCCTTGTAACCGCGCAACTGGTGCGCGCTAGAAAAATTCCGCTCGATCATCACTTCATATTGTCCGGCCATATCTTAAGTCTAAAGTCCAGAGTCCGAAGGCGCAAGCCCGCCTGATAAAGATAGCGGCAAAGAGCGGCGAGCAATAATCGTCTCTATACACCTGACTATTAACAAAGCGCATTGTGCTTTAGATGATAGCCTCGTGAGATGCGAATATACGATTGACATCTTCTATCTCAGAAGTGATGCGGCACGGCGGTAGGCTTTCCAGAAAAAGTCTGCCGTAAGCTTTCGTGCGTAGTCGCGGGTCAAGCACGGCGAGCACTCCTCTGTCGGTCGTGCTGCGAATCAGGCGGCCAAGTCCCTGCTTCAGTGAGATGATCGCCTGCGGCACACTATACTCGTAGAAACTTGAGCCGTCCTGTTCTTCTATGTAGCGCTGGCGCGCCGCGACAACAGGATCGGTCGGTACGGCAAACGGCAGCTTATCAATGATGACGCATGAAAGCTGCTCGCCGCGCACATCTACGCCCTGCCAGAAGCTGGAAGTTGCGAAGAGCACGGCGTTGGGTGTGGCGCGGAATTTTTCCAGAAGCCCCGCCTTCGACGCGCTGCCCTGTACGAAGCATGGAAAATCAATTTCCGCCGAGACCATTTCGTAAAGCGCGTTCATCCCGGCAAAACTTGTAGAGAGTACGAACGCGCGCCCATTCGTCGCATTCAAAATCTTTACGACTTCATCAGCAGCCGCTCTGGCCCACTGCGGCGAGCGCGGGTCTGCCATTCTTTTGGGCAGATAAAGCACGGCCTGGTTCTCGTAATCGTAAGACGATGGCGCGATGAGATCGTCTGCTTCTACCAGGCCGAGCCTTTCGCGTATGAACGAGAAGCTGCCTGCGCTCGCAAGCGTCGCGGAAGTCAGCACAACCGTTTCGACTCGCTCGAACAGTTTGTCCTGCAATAGACCTGACACGTCTATAGGCGAGGCGCGAAGGAATATCCCGCGCCCGCGACGCTCCAACCAGTAGACGAAATGGCGGTCATCGCCCGCGACTATGAACTGTAGGTCGAAACGAACCTGGCGGATGCGTCTTACTATGTTTTCAACTTCCGGCGGTTGCTCCTGCATTGCATCCAGCAGCGTCTCCATCCTTTCCAGCGCGCCGTCCAGACCAAGATACGCATCGCCGAGCGCAGTCGCTTCCACTTCACCGTTTCTATTCTTTCGGGCGAACGTGCCGGGCAGGATTGGAAACCTTCCCTCCTCGCCCCTGCTCTCTCTGAATCCCATCCAGAAATTTTCCGCGAAACGCATCACGCGCCCGGAAGCTCGCGTTAGATCACGATTGAGTTCGACGTTCGTGATGGGCAGCAACGCGAGGTCTCGCACAAGATCGTCCAGTTGATAGTTCGACACCTGCGCGCCGAAATACTCCGAAGCGATGTCTTCAATCAAGTGCGCCTCGTCGAAAACGACAGCCGAATAATCCGGCAGCACCTGCCCGTAGTTGCTGTCGCGCAAAGCGAGGTCAGCGAAGAATAGATGATGGTTGACTATGACAATATCCGCGTCCATGGCGCGCTGGCGCATGCGTGTTATAAAGCACGGGTCGTAGTCGGGGCACTTCTGTCCAAGACAGGTTTCAGAGCGTGCATCAATGTGACGCCAGAACGAGAGGTTTTCGGGAAGCTCGATCAACTCGGCGCGGTCGCCCGTCTCGGAGTCTCTGGCCCAGCGGCGAACTTCGTCGAAATAATCAAGCTCGTCCAGCCCATCCAGCACAGGCGCATTCTCAGCGCGCTTAATTCTGTTCATGCAGGCGTAGTTGCTTCTGCCCTTCATGTATGCGGCAGTAAATTTCTTCTGAAGCACGCGCTGCAAGAACGGGATGTCCTTCTCCATCAACTGCTCTTGCAGATTCTTTGTGCCTGTGGAGATAACCACGCGCCCGCCGCGACTCACAGCCGCAGCAATCGCCGGAACGAGATAAGCGAGCGTCTTGCCTGTGCCCGTTCCGGCTTCTACTATCAAGTGGCGCTTCTCATGAAACGCGCGCAGCACAGCTTCGGCCATCTGAATCTGGCCGGGACGGTATTCATAATCAGGATGCGCGCGAGCGATCAACCCGCCCCGCCCGAAAATTTCTTCCATTAGTGAGGTCCAGACATTAAGTGACGTTTCATCATCTGAAAGAAGCACAGAGAGCTTAATACATCTGACTTGCCTGATGGCTCATTCATCAATACTCCTTAAACCCACTAATCCGCGCTCATCGCTTCCTGCTCTCTTCTCTTCCATCGCTTCGGATATAGCGGGAAGCGAGCGGCGAGGTCTGCGACTGCGCGTTGAACGTTGCCGCGTACCTCTTCGGACTCGGGGTCGTGAATTATCGCAGCGATGAGCGAGCCTATTTCACTCATCTCCGGCTCATTCATGCCGCGCGTTGTGAGCGCGGGCGTGCCGAGGCGTATGCCGGAAGCCGTAAAAGGCGAGTTGGTATCGAATGGGATAGTGTTCTTGTTGACCGTGATGTGCGCGGCTTCGAGGGCTTTTTCAGCGACCTTGCCTGTTATCCCACGGCCTCCCATGAAAACGTCAACGAGCATGAGGTGATTGTCTGTGCCGCCGGAGACAATGCGCAGGCCGCTCTCTTGAAGAGAGGTTGCGAGCGCCTTCGCGTTCTTCAGAACCTGATGCTGGTACTCTTTGAACTCTGCCTTTAACGCTTCGCCGAACGCTACGGCCTTAGCTGCGATGATGTGAACGAGCGGGCCGCCCTGCACGCCCGGAAAAACTTTACGATCAATCTCTTTCGCATGCTCTTCTTTGCACAAAATGAGGCCGCCGCGCGGGCCGCGCAGAGTCTTATGCGTGGTCGTGGTGACGTAATCGGCATGGGGGATTGGCGAAGGATGAAGCCCTGCGGCGACAGGCCCTGCGATGTGCGCTATGTCCGCGAACACGCGCGCGCCGACGCTTCTGGCAATCTCACCGATTCTCTCAAAATTGATAATTCGCGGGTAGGCGGACGCGCCGCAGATGATGAGCCTCGGTTTAGTCTCTTCCGCTATTCGTTGCAGGTCGTCGTAATCAATCTGCTCCGTCTCGCGTGCGACACCGTAGTCCGCGACCTTGTAGCTCAGTCCCGAAAAATTCAGTGGATGCCCGTGCGTCAGGTGGCCGCCATGCGAGAGATTCATTCCCAGAATCTGGTCGCCGTAAGCAATCGCAGCCATGTAAACGGCCATGTTCGCCTGCGCGCCGCTGTGCGACTGCACGTTGGCGTGGTCGGCTCCGAACAACTCCTTTGCGCGATCAATCGCCGCCTGCTCAACAACGTCTGTCCACTCGCACCCGCCATAGTAACGCTTCTTCGGATAGCCTTCGGCGTACTTGTTCGTGAAGACCGAACCCATTGCTTCCAGCACGGCCTCGCTAACGAAATTTTCAGACGCTATAAGCTCAAGGCCATCGGCCTGCCGACGAACCTCGTTATCAATCGCCTCTGAAATCAACGGGTCAACTTCCGCCAACGGCGCATTCATCTTCTCGTTCATCCTCTCATTCCCTTCATCGCTCATCAATCTTAATTCAGCTAGTTGATGTTTTCTCTGGCACACCTGCGCATCCAATTCTCTATCTCTTCAATCTTCCAGTCGCCAGATTCGACACCAAGCGTCATTTCTATCCAATCATTTGTCATAACAATAAGTTCCACGCTATTGAGGAAAAGAAAATACTCGACCAGCACGCTCGCGGTGCGCTTGTTCCCTCCCACCCAGGGATGGTTTTTAACCAGGCCGTAGCAGAGCGTTGCTGCCTGCCGCAATAAATCTGCATTCTCGTAATCTGCGGCAATCCTCGGTCGCGCCAGCGCTGATTCAACAAGTGATCGGTCGGAGACTCCAAAGCGT
>DATHJK010000014.1:0-3890 GCA_035316225.1 Pyrinomonadaceae bacterium | reverse complement strand
CGATGCCGTGCGCTTCGAGTTGCGGTAAAATTTGCTCCTGAAGGCAGCGCATCTGTTTGTCAATCATAGGGAGCAGACGCTCCCTGCACTCCCTCAGTTGCTCTGCGGGCGTCATTCCGTCGGGCGATAATTCGGCCACTTCGCCTGTCAACTGCTCCTTGAGCGCGGACACACGTATCATGAAGAACTCGTCCATGTTCGACGAGAAGATCGAAAGGAATTTAAGTCGCTCCAGCAGCGGCTGGGACTCGTCTAACGCCTCGTCCAGAACACGGCGGAAGAACTCCAGCAGGCTCAACTCGCGGTTAAACAGCAGTTCTTTCGAGCCGCGCAAGACGGGCGGCAGCGTCATCTGAGGGACACTCCCGCGCTCTTCTTCGAGCATCGAATTTTCGCTTGCAACCATCATGAAATTATCCAAACACAACTATTCTACTTTTGACCGTGAATCTAAAGGCCGCTCGTATCGCTTCCTCAAAATTCAACACGAGGCGCGACCCTGGCCGGAGAGAGTTACTTTAGGCAAGCTATATTCCAAAGGATAGATGCAACGGAAGAATCAAAAATAGTGCCTATTTTATTGCCCTTTCTTCACGCTTATTTGGCGAGAACGGAAATGACGGCGGCGCGGCGACGACGCGAAGTGCATGAAATTCATGCTTATATCAAATTGAGATTGGTCGCATCGAAGCGGCGGCAAGGCATGCCTTCCTGACCTTTGAGGCGAAGAGGCTTGAGCTTTGGGCTGTAGCTTCTCAGCGTTGAAAGACTCGCAGAGGTCAGTAAGGTGCGCCTTGCCATAGGCCGCTCCTTACGCTGGAAAATCTTTTCCGTCGAGGTATTCAGTCGCGCTAATGCTTCGGAGGGGCGTAAACGCGGCGCGCAGCAACACTAACAATCTCGCCTGTTTCGATGATGTAAGCAGTCAGGCGGCGACCATAGACGCAGCCCGTATCGAGGCCGATAGCCTTCGGAGCTATTCTAGGTTCACGCGCAGGCCAGTGGCCGAAGAACACCGTCTTTTCACCGCGATAGAGGTCGTACCAGGGCGTACCCTTGCGGCTCGTGCGATCAGGCCCCAGCGTGCGCAACTCCGTCAAATCATCAACCGACTGCTCTTCCAGTGCGACACCCGGACGCACTCCTGCGTGAACGATCAAATGCGTGCCCAGGTCTATCATGAACGGCAGAGAGTTCAGGTAAGAAGCGTAGCGTTCCTTATTCGGCTTGAGTTCTTTGCGCGTCTTCTTCTGCGACGACTTTAATTTTATCTTTTCTCCGCTCCAGCGGCGGCGTATGGCAAGATCGTGATTGCCTATCACAGATGAAAAGCGCTCGTCTGTCATGAACAGATCAAGCACTTCACGATTCTTCTCGCCTTTGACAATCAGGTCGCCGACGGCCAATACACGATCATCTTCATCAAGCTTTACCTTATCAAGCAGATCCATAAGCTCGTCGTAGCAGCCATGAATGTCTCCTACCACGATTGTACGTTGCGCCATTACTATCCTCGCCAAACTCGCCGCCGCCGCAGTGTAAGCATTTATAGCAGATTGCGCTTGCATTGATACTATAAACAGCAGTTTCACCTAGACGTTTATTGACTTCGACAGTATCAATGCAACTGCAAACTGCTATAAGAGTTACCATGAGAGAGAGTTTACCTGCTCTACAGTTGCTCAGCCACTACCTAAACGTGAACTGCATAGAAGAAAAGGCCGCCGAATTGGATTCCGGCGGCCTTTGCTCAATCTAACTCCGCAGGTAGGACTCGAACCTACAACCCTTCGGTTAACAGCCGAATGCTCTGCCATTGAGCTACTGCGGAAGATGCGCCCTAGCTTATAGTTTTTTGGGAAACTACAGCGTAGGGCGCGAATTTTTTATAACAAATGGTCAGGTAAGTGTCAAACGCGCAGGCAGACAGCGGAATGCGCGTCTTCTATGTGTGCGCTTGCGCCATGCGACGATGTGCTTCCAAGCTTGCGCGCCGGGGCTTAAGTGAGAGATTATCTGTAGCAATTCAGAGTTAATTTAAAAGAGAGTTCTCAAAAGTTCTTGCATCTCGCCAGAGTTGAGAAGGCGTATGGTCAGGAGAGTATTCGCATGGAGCGTAGAATCACGGGCTGGTACAGCCATAATCTGGGGATGGAGATGCCGATTGTAGCCTACGGGCACGCGGGCTATCCTGTTCTGTTCTTCCCTACAGCCGCAGCCGATTATCTCGAGTACGAGAGATTCCACCTGATTGACGCAATCTCTCATCACATAGAGCAGGGGCGCGTGCGCGCTTACTCGGTCAACAGCGTCAATCGCTACGCTCTTTTGAACGAGCAGGCCAGCCCACAGTGGAAGGCGGAGATACTGGCGCGCTACGACCGTTACATCACGGACGAAGTGCTGCCTTTGATTCGTCAGGACACGGGAGACGCGGGCGCGCGTCCCCTGACGACGGGCGCGAGTCTGGGCGCGTACCTTGCCGCAAACGCTTACTTCCGACACCCGGACGTTTTTCGCGGAACTATTCCGATGAGCGGAAGCTATGACGTGAGCCAGTATTTCGACGGCTACTTCGACGACAACGTATATTTCAACAACCCCATGAGCTACCTGCCCAACCTGAATGATGACTACTATCTGCCGAAACTCAGGCAGGCAGACGCCATCTTCATACTCACAGGACAGGGACGCTGGGAAGCGCCGGAGCGCAGCCGCCAACTCTCCGACGTGCTCAACTCGAAAGGCATCCCGCACACTCTGGACATGTGGGGACACGACGTTGACCACGACTGGCCCTGGTGGCGCAAGATGCTCGATTTCTACATAGGAAAGTTGTTTTGAAAATAGACTCCAGAAGTCAGGAGTCAGAAGCCAGAATAAAAAAAGTTGAGCGGCGATTGAAAAGAGATTCAATCGCCGCTCAACTTTTAATGTCAGAAAACTTCTGGCTACTGAATTCCGATTCCTGACTTCTGCCTTTACTACGGCTCTGGGTCATGTCCTTTCTTGCCTTCTCTCCGCTTCGGCGGCTGTTGCTGCGGCTCCACTTCGCGCGGGCGCGTGATGGTGGAGGGCTGCTGCGCCGGTTCCGCGTGAGGTTGTGTTGTAGAAGGCTCCGAGCGATGTGTCGCTCCGGTTGTCGTTCCGGTTGTGGAAGGCTGTGCCGTCTCGCCGCGAGGTTCAGACGGCGGGAGCGTGTCCTGCGTCTGCTTCGGATCGGTTATGGGCGTGATGGTAGCGTTGTCTTCCGCCTGATTGAGCTTTGCGCCGCGTGCAAATAAATCGGCTCGCTCGTCGGATTGCTCGCGCTGTCGCTGACGCATCAACTCGCGCATGTCTTCGGGCATCGTTGTCGCTTTCGGGAAATCTTCACGCGGCTTGCCCTTCAGAAAATCGCGCATGAAAGCTATGAAGAATGGCAGCGCGCCGTGTCCTCCGGTCATGTCATTGCCCATCGGCTTCTTCCTTCCGGGGTAGCCCATCCACACGCCCGTCACATATGTCGGCGTGTAGCCTATGAACCAAACGTCCGTGTGATCGTTGACCGTGCCGGTCTTGCCAGCGAGCGGGACGCCCAGCACCTGCGCGTCCGCAGCCGTGCCGCCGCCGCGCGTCACGCCGCGCATCATGTCAACCATGGTGCCCGCAACATACTCGTTCATAACTTTGTAGGTGGTTCGCTCCCACTCTTCCAGAACGTTGCCGTCGCGGTCAAGCACGCTGCGTATCAGGTGCGGCTCGACTCTTATGCCCTTGTTCGGGAAAGACGAATAGGCCGAGACCATCTCTATCAATGGAACTTCCGTTGCGCCGAGCGCCGACGGCAAGTAGGGAGCCATAGGCTCTGTGATGCCGAATCGCCTGACCATCTGCGCGCCCGTCTGTAT
>DATHJK010000013.1:0-5337 GCA_035316225.1 Pyrinomonadaceae bacterium | reverse complement strand
ACGCCTCTTCCGCCCGCTAGTCCTTCGCCAGTTCGCTTCCATGCCCGCAACGAACTCTTCCATACGCACGACCACCGCCGCGACCGTGATAGAAGGTGGAGTGAAAGAGAATGTGCTGCCGAGCAAAGCCCGCGCCGTAATAAATTTCAGGATTCTGCCGGGCGATACGGTCGCCGGAGTTTTAGAGCACGTGCGCCTGATCGTCAACGACTCGCGCGTTAAGATAGAACTTCTGCCCGGCTCTGTTGTGAGCGAGCCATCGTCGGTTTCAAGCATAGACTCGGTTGGATACAAAGCGATTGAGCGCACTATAAGACAACTGTTTCCGTCGGCGGTCGTTGCACCTTTCCTCGTCGTAGGGGCGACGGATTCGCGCCAATACTCCGGGGTTAGCACAAACATCTATCGCTTTACTCCTATCTGGCTTCACCCGGAAGATTTCGACAGGATTCATGGGACGAACGAGCGCATCGCTACAGAAAACTTCGCGCAGTGCGTCAAATTTTTTCGGCAGCTTATAAAGAATTACGACTCGTAAAATGATTAAAACGAATAAGAGAACAGAGCGCGCAGCATGGATTCTAATCTTTGCATTGAGCTTGGGCGCTCTGGCGAACTCAGATGCAAGGCCACAGCAACAGCGCGAGCGCAGAGTAAGCACAGTCGCGCCCGCGCAAGCATCGCCCACGCCCACACCTCGCATCATCGTCCCCGGCGTTAGCCCAACGCCTGCTGCTTCTACGCTGCCAGCGCAGACGCCGACTCCGCTGCCCACTCCTGTTCAGCCCGCGCCGCGCTCCCTGGCAGAGTTGCGAGCGCGATTGCGCGAGATGCTGGACAGGCAGGAGATTGCGCCCGCTCTTGTTGCTGTGAAAGTCGCGTCGCTTGATACGGGCGCGCTTCTGTTTGAAGAGAATGCTGGCAAGATGCTGCGCCCGGCTTCAAACATGAAACTCTACACTATAGCTGCTGCGCTAGACCGTCTCTCGCCCGATTATCGCTTCAGAACTTCCGTCTATTCCGTGTCACGCCCCGATGCGAGCGGAGTCCTGAAGGGCGATTTAATCATCTACGGTCGCGGCGACCCAAGCCTTTCCAAGCGGTTCTATCAGGATGATCCACTTAAAGCCATGGACGAACTGGCTGCGAATATAGCTTCGGCTGGCGTCCGGCGTGTGGAAGGCGATATGGTTGGCGACGAAACCTATTTCGCTGGCGCGCCGATGGGTTCCGGCTGGGAATGGGAAGATTTGACTTGGGACTATGGAGCGGAAGTTAGCGCACTGACCGTCAACGACAACACGGTTCAGTTGATTGTCAAACCCAGCACGACTCTCTACGCTCCCTGCATCGTCACGACCAATCCGCAGACTTCCGTCTTGAGCATTCTCAATCACACGACCACATCTCCCGCAGGCACGAAGAGAAATTTGGTGGTCTATCGAGCACCGGGCAGCAACGTGCTTGAAGTGGGGGGCAGTCTCCCGCTTGGTGGTGTGGAATATAGCGACGACGTAGGGCTTTCGCATCCGGCGATGCTTTTTGTCGAGACGTTGCGCGCAGCACTCGCCCGTCGCGGTGTCGTCGTCACCGGGAGGCTAAAAACAAATAACGCTCAGACTCTCTTACCGGACAGGCCGCCGCCGATTGAAGTCGCAAGCGGTCAAGCGCCGGGTTCCACTTCTACATCTGTGCCGCTCATCGAAATTGCCAGCAGATTATCGCCGCCATTTAGCGAGATAGCCGCGCGAACTCTCAAGCCAAGCCAGAATCTTTACACTGAGTTGATACTTCGTACGCTCGGCAAGGTCGTGCCCAGACCTGTGACGGCCATTGGCGACCCGCCGCGCACGAGCGAAGAAGCGGGGCTTGAAGTGGTGAAAGCTTTTCTCCAAGAGGTTGGCATTGACGATAGAACCATTGTGAGGACAGACGGCTCAGCACTCTCGCGCAACGACATGGTGACGGCGGACGCGACCCTGCAACTGTTAACTTTCATGAGCCGTCATCGTTACAGTGAAGCGTTTCGCAATGCTCTCCCGATTGCAGGAGTTGACGGTACGCTGCGAAGCAGGATGAGAGGCACGCCCGCCGCCGGGAACGTTCGCGCGAAGACCGGAACGCTGAGTTCCGCCATCTCGCTTTCGGGCTATGTCAACAGCGCAGCAGGCGAGCGCCTTGTCTTCTCAATCATGGTCAACAATTTTCCGCCCGGCCTTGACGTGCGCCGCGACTACGTTGACGCCATCGCGGTGCTGTTAGCTTCGTTAACAGGAAGAACGAATCAGGTGATAAGTGATGAGTGATAAGTGATAAGAGAAAAGCCGTGAATCGTAAATGGTGAATGGTGAATAGAAAAGGCATCTCTTCCGGTCAGCATTCACTTTCTTATCACTTATCGCTCATCACTCATCACTTCTCTTATGTTTTTCATCAAGTTCGAGGGATTCGGAAACGACTACATAGTGTTCGAGGCGGAACAGGTTGTGGCTGTCTCGGACTTGAACGAGCTTGCGCGGTGCGTGTGCGACCGGCATTACGGCGCGGGCGCGGATGGGATTACTGTTGTGCGCGCTTCAAGGGACGCGAGCGCAGACTTTGAAGTGAGAATCTTCAATCCTGACGGCAGCGAAGCGGATTTGTCTGGCAACGGCACGCGCTGCACTGTTGCTTACCTGCATTTCAGAAAACTCTGGGGGCGCGAAGAGTTGCGCTTGCGAACGCGCGCGGGCGTGAAGGCTTATCGTTTGCGAGAATGCGAAACGGACGGCCACTACTGGTTCGATTCCGAGTTGGGCCAGCCCGTGTTTGATAGCAGCTCTGTTCCGATGGTGACGGACGCACCTATGAAGCGCGTAGTTGATTACCCTTTGAATGTCGAAGGCGAGACCGTGCTAATCACTGCGCTTCAGATGGGCAATCCCAATTGCTGTGTCTTCGTAGAAGATTTTGATTCTATCGATTGGCGACGAATTGGAAAGCTTATAGAAAACCACCCTCAATTCCCCGAGCGCACCAACGTTACATTCATCCGAAAAATTGACCGCGCCAACATAAGGGTTCGCATCTGGGAGCGCGGGGCAGGCGAAACTTTTTCTTCAGGAACATGCTCGGCGGCAGCCGCAGTCGCCAGCGCTTCTACTGGCAAGACGAATCGTCGCTTGAGCGTTCACACTCCCGGCGGGCAAATCGAAGTTAACTGGCGCGAGGACGGCGAAGTCGTTCTCACAGGAAGAGCCGACATCGTTTACAGCGGCGAGTGGCTCTCGCGCTGTTAAGGCCAAAGAGTAATCAACGCCCGCACCTTTACGATTAAGTCTTATAGCTTTTCTCTGAATCCAACTTGTAATGGCAAAAGATATTCGTTTTCGGACGCCAGCGCCTGCTGGACAGGCGCTTTGGCGATTTCTGTAGGGCCTCGGAGGATCTGGCAAGAAATATACCCGAATAGGCAAACGCCCGAAGGGTAACCAGAGTATAATTCCCAATTCCCTCGACAAGACTGTCCCCTAAGACTTATACGAGCGAATCGAACCGATCTCGCCGCACCCACTGCTGGATCGGGGGCAAGTCGTCGCCGTCTGTCTGAGAGGCGCTTTCTTAGGACGGAGTAACGGATGGAGCGTTCATAGGGCGGTGAGACATCTGCGGGAGTTGTAGCGGTTTAGGTTGGGTTTGTAGATGAGGTGGGACTACTGATAGCACCTCGAAGGAGAAACAATGCAGAAGCGCAAACTTGGAAATAGCAATCTGGAAGTATCCGCCCTCGGTCTCGGCTGCATGGGGCTGAGCTTCGGCTACGGCCCTGCCACGGACAAGCAGGAGGCGATTTCACTGATCCGGGCGGCAGTCGAACGCGGTGTAACATTTTTCGATACCGCTGAGATTTATGGGCCGCTGACGAACGAGGAACTTGTAGGCGAAGCCCTCGCTCCCTTTCGCGGGCAGGTGGTGATAGCGACCAAATTCGGCTTCAGACCTGCCACGGAGGATGAGACACACTGGAGCGCTTTAGACAGCAGGCCGGAGCACATCAAGGAGGCCGTCGAAGGCTCGCTCAAGAGACTCAGGGTCGAGACGATTGACCTGCTCTATCAGCACCGTGTTGACCCCGAAGTGCCAATCGAAGACGTGGCGGGAGCGGTAAAAGACTTGATTCAGGAGGGCAAAGTGAAGCACTTCGGACTTTCCGAGGCGGGAGTACAAACTATCCGCCGCGCGCACGCCGTTCAGCCCGTGACGGCGCTCCAGAGCGAATACTCGCTGTGGTGGAGAAAGCCCGAAGAGGAAGTGCTGCCGACACTTGAAGAACTCGGAATCGGGTTTGTCCCATTCAGCCCTCTTGGTAAGGGCTTCCTCACGGGGAAGATCGATGAGAACACCACGTTCGACAGCACCGACTTTCGCAACATCGTCCCCCGATTTACGCCGGAGGCCCGGAAGGCGAATCAGGCTCTGGTTGAGTTGCTGAGCAGGGTCGCGGAGCAGAAGAAGGCAACGCCGGCTCAGATAGCATTGGCGTGGCTGCTCGCACAGAAGCCGTGGATCGTGCCGATTCCGGGCACGACTAAGATGCATCGCTTGGAGGAGAACATCGGGGCGGCTGCCATCGAACTTACGCCCGACGACCTCCGCGAGATCGACAGCGCCGCTTCAAAGATCACTGTGCAGGGGGCTCGTTACCCTGAACATCTCGAGCGAAGGGTGGGCCGCTGATCAGATGTGTGGGGATGCGGCGAGGAAGATGGTAAGCAACGGATTACATGCAGGAGCTTCAACTATGGCAAACGAACCAACGGCTGGACGCAGCGCATTCGCGGACATCGCCCCCGCGCTCGGCGAGTACACCGACAAAGTTCTCTTCGGCGAGGTCTGGGAGCGGCCCGGACTCTCCAAGCGCGACCGGAGCCTCATCACCGTGGCGACGCTCGTCGCGCTCTACCGCACGAACGAACTGCCGTTCCACCTGAACAAAGCGCTCGAGAACGGCGTCACGAAGGATGAGCTGATCGAGATCATAACGCACCTCGCTTTCTACGCGGGCTGGCCCACGGCCAGTTCCGCTGTGGACAGCGCCAGGAAGGTCTTCGCAGAGGCCGCGCGATGAAGACGGTGACGGACGCGCGTCAGAACACGACGCCCGTGCTCGCGATCATCCTCGTGAGCTACACGATAATCGTGCTCGACATCTCGATCGTCATCACAGCGCTGCCGAAGATCCGCGTCGGCCTCGGCTTTTCGGAAACCGGTCTCTCCTGGGTGCAGAGCGCCTACACGCTCGCCTTCGGTGGGCTGCTCATGCTCGGCGCTCGCCCTCGTTGTCGTCGCCGGGTTGAT
>DATHJK010000012.1:0-13496 GCA_035316225.1 Pyrinomonadaceae bacterium | reverse complement strand
GTCGGAAGAGAGCGACCACAATCCCTCTTTCCGCTCTACGGTCACGCCCGGATAGTTGGCTACCTTTTGTCTAAGCCCTGTGAGCGCGTTGAAGAGACTGGTCTTGCCTGCGTTTGGATTACCTGCGAGTGCAACGGTGAGAGGGCGCGTTAGATTCGCAGCTTCATTGGAAACTGATTTTGCTGAAGGTGAGGGAAGTTCTACGACGGTGCTCATAAAGATTGCTTGATGATGAGCAGTAGGAAAGATGAATAACAGGGAGAATAAAAGCCAGTCCTCACGGGTCTTATGTTTTCAAGCCGGCCCACCACTTGAATTATCCCTCGCTTGCTACGACCGTGATGGTCTGCGCTTCGACGCGACGCAGCGCCAGATGATAATTTCTGATGCAAATCTGAATGGGATCGCCGAGCGGCGCAGTTCTGACTACGCGCACGGGAGCGCCGGGCAGTACGCCCATCTCCATCAGGCGGCGAGCGATTGCGCCGGAGCCTGCGACCGATACGACCCGCGCAGATTTTCCGCGCGGCATGGAATCGAGCGAGACAGCGTTCTTCTGTAGAGATGTCGGTTCTACGAAGTCCAGGTTCAGGTCAGCAGGCAGAACATTTATAAGAGCGCTCATTAAATCACCGTGTCATTCAAGAGTTACAGTCGGCGGCAGAAACCCCGACCAGAAAGTCATTGTAATGATTTTGAAAGTAAATTTCAATATCAATTCGTCGGTTTAGTGAGAAATCTGCAAAAACAAGGGAAATTGCAGGGGCGGAAGACTGGAATTAAGAGCTTGGGGAAGGAGGGAAAGGTAAGAAGCCGGTGGGCGATGTCATATTTTAGTAGTAGTGCAACATAGAGAATAGGAGGCCGGGCGCGTGCGCTACGCTCTTACTCTCTAACTATGACGCTGCTCATGTTTTGAATATGAGGGAGTGGATTATATTTAACTGGCAGGATAAAGATTGCAAGATTTCCCTGCGTCATTCCTTACTTCTTTTTCACCTTCTTTATCACTATGATGACTATCACTATCCCTATAAGCATCGTTAACCCAAAACCGACCACAAAGCCCACGAGCCTGCCAAGCGCTTCGGCTTCGTCGCCAGCGTTGGATATAAAGCCAGGAGATAAGGCGATCATCTCGTGCATTTTTTGTGCTCCTGCGGCGAGTATGAAGAAATATGTATAGCGTTGAAAACGCCCGTCAAGTTGGCGCAGAGTCTACATCAGATTAGCAGTGTCATCAATAGACCTTGCAGGTTGACAAGCCTCAATGCGGTCACGTAGTATCCCGCGCGCTCTCGCTTTAACGCGATCATTAAAGTAGAGTTGCGCAGGTTCTTCGATCACGCACCAGCCCATTCGGCAAACTGTTCTATGGGCTTTCGTCCCGGAAAAACGCTGGCAGTAGATTTTCTTCCGGCAATAAAAATTCTCCCTTTCAACTCAGGATGAAAAACAGAATGTCTTACAGCACCTACTCAATAAGAAAAGCCGGTTTCGCGCTCGTTTGTAACTGTCTTCTAGTCGCTGGCTCTCTGCTTCTATCCGTCACATTCTTTCTGGCCTGCACGAGCGCGCAAACGCTGCTTGTGCCAAAGAATAAGGACCTTGAGACGGAGCAACGGGACGTTCACATAGAGCCACTGGCGGGTGTGGCCGTGAGCAGGACCATATCTATTCCCGTTACTCTGGATTCATCTTCGGGCGCAGTCACACTCAGTTTGCGCGCTACGGGCGGCAACGGCGAAGCAAGATTTGCTGACGGCTCGACCTCTATGGCCGTGAGCCGGAACACTACGGTGCAGGTGAAAGGCGTGACGGAAGGTCATCTGAGGCTGGAAGCTACGCGAGGCAGAGAGTTGCTCGCCGCAAGAAATTTTATAGTCTTCAATCTGAGCGCGCTTGAGGTTTCTATGCCTTCGACGAAGAACGCGGCGTCGGGCGTAGCGCCGCCTCCTGAAACCTTCACCACCTCGAACAGCTCTCTTGATTTTGCCACTTCAGACACGCAAGACCTGATGGCCGTCTTTCAAGCTACATCGGTCGGCACGCCTACCGTTAAAGCTGTTGGAGTCGCGGCTGACGTGGCAAATCAACTGCGATGGCAGATTGACAGAGACCCTACGGACACTGTGGCGACCGGCACGCCTGCGCTCAGCGCGCAGACGGGTGGCGAGGTAGTGGTCACACCGAACACCGCAGGAAATTTCCGCCTCGTCTGCTACGTTGATGCGAACAGCAACCGCGCGCTAGATTCCGGCGAGGAGTTGAAAGTCCTGCTCATGGCTGTGGTCAGAGTCACTGTGCAGCCGGATCATTTCATAAGCACGAACGGTACGTTCTCCGGCTCGAACAGAGGCGTGAGCACGCAGGACGCCATGAGGATTCAGATAGAGGTGCTGCTCGAAGGCGGAGGCGCAGACCGTCGCATAGGCGTGGACAGAGTTGTTCTGGGTAATGTGGGCAATCTGCTCGTTGACGATTTCACCGTTCACTATCCTGCTTCGGGCGCGCAGGGCAACGAAGCCGGGACGGGCAGAGAGATGCCGGGCGCTCCTGTGCCTATGCTCGATTCGTCCAGAGTGAGACCGAGGAATGAGCCGACGGGCGGCACATCGCCGTTCAGGAGTCGCTCGTCCGATATAGTTGTTGATTCAGGTGTCCCCAAAGGAACGTCTAAGAGCGGGCAGATACGGCGCGTGTCCGGCAACGACGCGCCGGGTTTCGGTTGGGATACCCGTCATCCCTCGACCGGGAACGCATGGACTACGACCGATGGGGGCAATGCCTTCCGCGAATTCATCGTAGGCTTCTCGAAGACCTTTCCGAAATACTATGTCGCAATCGCCACAGGCGACTGGACTGTCACCGCCACAGGCCGCAGCGAAGGCGGCACATGGAAGAGCGACAACGCTACTGTGAAACTTGGAACAGCCGCCGAGAACAAAGTGCCGCTCAAGATTCTCGTTGACGCAGGCACGCCCCAGCCCGGCGACACCTCTGGCCTGCAAATCCTCGGTCTCTCTTTCGTCAACGAGTTCACTATGGAATACGCGCCCAAGGGGGCCAAGCAGTAGACAGATGACAGTATGTTTATGAAGAATCGTATTCGATTCCTCTTCTGTTGTCTGCTCTGCTTTATGCTTGCTTCCACAGCGCTCGCTCAGAGGCGTCAGCGTCATCGCCCGACAGCCTGGGGCGCGCCCGAAGTCTTCAGCGATATGTACCTAGACGCAGAGACAGGAGATGTGGGTGGAACAGAAATCATTCTGTCTCAGAGTTACGGCGGGACATGGGCTACGGTGATGATAGGTTCAGGCATAGCTTACGACCCCGTGCTCGTCGAAGTTAAATCGAACGGCTCGTATATCGAATTCACGCTCCCATCAACTCCGCCTTACGATGGTTATGGAAAGTTTACAGGCAAGATTTCGCGCGCAGGACTCACACTATGGAATAATGGGCAGCGGTACGGATTTTTGCCAAGACAATGCCGCTGACGTTAACTAAAACATAACAGTCAATCAACCCGACTCGATTGATCCCTTTTCTGGCTAAGCCGGGCTTTCTATAAACGCACCTGCCAGCGCGAAGTTTTTGCACGCCTCGTAAGCCTCATGTAAAATTCTCTAAATTTTTCGGTGCAAGCCGGGCTTTCATGTCGAATAGCGAAAAAACTATTTCACACAGTTCGCAAACTGCTACCCCTGTGCTTGAGCACGAGCACTCGCCGGAAGCTATACGCGAGCGACTCTCTGCGGGACCGCAACACAACTATCTGCGCGACTGGATTTACGGAGGCATTGACGGCTCTGTCACAACTTTCGCAGTGGTCACAGGCGTTGTCGGCGCGCAGCTTTCGCCCGTAGTCATACTCGTGCTGGGCTTTGCGAATCTACTGGCCGACGGGTTTTCTATGGCGGCGAGTAATTATCTGGGAACTCGCGCGGAGCAGGACTCGCTGAAGCAGATTGAGGCCATAGAGCACCGGCACGTTGAGGCAGACCCGGAGGGCGAGCGTGAAGAGGTCAGACAGATTTACAGCGACAAGGGGTTCGAGGGCGAAGACCTTGATCGTGTAGTCGAGCTAATCACAGCAGATCGCCAGCGCTGGGTGCGAACTATGCTGACGGAAGAGTACGGATTACCGCAAGAGGTTCGCCCGCCATTTCTCGCCGCGCTCAGCACCTTCAGCGCGTTCATCATCTGCGGCCTTGCGCCGCTCATTCCTTTCATCTTCAGCGCGCGGCGAGCGTTTCTCTTATCCATGATTGTGACGGGCACGGTCTTCTTCCTAATAGGTTCTATCAAGAGTAAGTGGTCAATGGCCTCCTGGTGGCGCTCAGGATTTGAAACTCTGCTGGTGGGCGCGCTTGCCGCAGGTCTTGCTTACGCAGCAGGGATAGTTCTCAAAAGGATTGTAGGCTAAGTCAGGCTGCGAAATTCTTCGCGCCATTTCGCTAATATTCTTCAGTTGGAGTAAAATCCCTACACAAAGATGGTTCTTTCCTGCGCGGCGCAACCGTCGCCGATGCACCGTCCTTCGATGACTGCCACAGCTTCTCAGTAGAAGAAGCATGAGCAGCCGCGAAAGTTTTTTGAATCCTGAAACCGTTATTGAAGGGTTTGGTCTAATGTCTGAAAACAACAGCCACAAATGGGTCTACCTCTTTGAAGAGGCCGACGGCGAAAACAAAGCTCTGTTCGGCGGAAAAGGCGCTGGCCTCGCAGAGATGACGCGCGCCGGTTTGCCGGTCCCGCCGGGACTCATAGTCACTACGGAAGCCTGCAATACTTACTACGCCAACGACAAAACTTTCCCGGAAGGTATGTGGGAGCAGGTCAAAGGCGCATTGAAGAAGATAGAGGAGAAGGTGGGCAAGGGCTTTGGCGATGCTGGAAACCCGCTTCTGGTTTCGGTGCGTTCGGGCGCGCCGCTTTCTATGCCCGGCATGATGGACACGGTTCTAAATCTGGGGTTGAACGAAGAGACCGTGCAGGGGCTTGCGGCTCAAACGGGCGACCTGCGTTTCGCGCTCGACGCCTACCGCCGCTTCGCATCGCTGTTTGGCGAGATAGTCATGGGCGTGGCGCATGAAAAGTTCGAGCGCGTCATGGATCGTTATAAAGCTCAGACGACGGGAGGGCGCGACACGGATTTGCGGCCAGCGCAACTGCTGGAAATCATCGCCGCCGAAAAGCAGATCATCTTTGCGGAGCAGCGCGGCTCTGCAATCCCCGAAGACCCTTACGAACAGTTGCGCGTGGCAATCGCAGCAGTCTTCGGCTCGTGGATGGGGAGACGCGCGCGCGATTACCGCCGCGTCAATCGCATACGCGACGACATGGGCACTGCCGTCAGCGTGCAGGCTATGGTCTTCGGCAACATGGGCGAAACCAGCGGAACAGGCGTAGCCTTCACACGAAATCCTTCTACGGGCGAGCGCGAGCTTTACGGCGAATATCTTTTGAACGCTCAGGGCGAAGATGTCGTCGCTGGCATTCGCACGCCGAATCCCATCTCTCAGTTGAAGAACGAGCTGCCGGAAGTTTACGAGCAGTTCAGCGAGATAACAGGGCTTCTGGAAAAGCACTACCGCGACATGCAGGACGTTGAGTTCACAATCGAGCGCGGGCGACTCTGGATGCTACAGACTCGCACGGGCAAACGCACGGGCGCGGCTAGCGTGCGCGTGGCCGTTGACATGGTGAACGAAGGGTTGATTGATAAAGCTACGGCGGTGCGTCGTGTCACGCCTGAACAGCTAGACCAGCTTCTGCATCCGACCGTCAATCCTGACGAAAATTCCGTAGTGCTCGCAACAGGACTTCCGGCTAGCCCCGGCGCTGCGCAGGGCTGCGTCGTCTTCAACCCGGACGAGGCGGAAGAATTGGCCCAGGCCGGAGAGAAAGTGATTCTCGTTCGACAGGAGACCAGCCCGGATGATTTTCACGGCATGGTCGCTGCGCAGGCGATTGTTACTGCGCGTGGTGGGCAAACAAGCCACGCCGCTGTCGTGGCGCGTGGCATGGGCAAAACTTGTGTGTGCGGCGCGAGCGATTTAAACATTGATTACGGTCAGCAGCAGTTCAGCGTCAACGGCACTGTGGTTACAAAAGGTGAATGGATAACGGTTGACGGCTCGACCGGAAGAGTCTTTCTGGGCAAAGTCCCGACCATTCAGCCTACACTCGGCTCGGACTTTGACGAGTTGATGGGCTGGGCTGACGAGTTTCGCCGCCTTAGAGTGCGCGCTAATTCAGACACGCCGCATGATTCGCGGGTTGCCCGTGAATTCGGCGCGGAAGGAATAGGGCTGTGCAGAACCGAGCACATGTTCTTCGGCGACGAGCGGCTGGCTGTGATGCGCGAAATGATCTTAGCGGATGGCGTGGGCGCGAGAGAGAAGGCGCTTGAAAAATTGCTGCCGCTACAGCGCAATGATTTCGTAGGCATCTTTCAGGCTATGGCCGGATTGCCCGTGACGATTCGCCTGCTAGACCCACCGCTGCACGAATTTCTGCCGAACATGGAAGAGTTGATGGGCGAACTGTCGGAACTGAAGATGTCTTTGCAGCGCGCCGGTAGCATACGCGAGATGGACAGGCTGCTGGACGAGATTGACGGCAAGCGCAAACTGCTCTTGCAGGTCGAGCGAATGCGCGAGGCCAACCCTATGCTTGGCTTGCGCGGCTGTCGTCTGGGTCTCGTCTACCCTGAAGTGACGCGCATGCAGGTGCGAGCCATATTCGAGGCCGCGTGCAAGGTTCAGGGCGAGGGCACAGTCGTCAAGCCGGAGATAATGGTTCCGCTGGTTTCTATTGCCGAAGAGCTGCGTCACCAGTCAGAATTGATTCGTGAGGTCGCAGGGCAGGTAATTGGCGAGCACGGGATGACGGTTGATTACATGATAGGGACTATGATCGAGTTGCCACGCGCAGCCCTTATAGCGGACAAGATAGCCGCTCACGCAGACTTCTTCTCGTTCGGCACGAACGATCTGACTCAAACCACTTTCGGTCTGAGCCGAGACGATTCCGGGCGCTTTCTTTCCGCCTACGTCGAGCACAAGATACTGCCGGACGACCCCTTTCAGGTTTTGGACCGCGACGGTGTGGGCCAACTCGTGCGTATGGGCGCTGCGCGCGGTCGCCGCGTCAAGCCTCATCTGAAAGTAGGCATCTGCGGCGAGCATGGCGGCGAGCCTAATTCCATAGCCTTCTGTCACGAAATCGAATTGGACTACGTTAGCTGTTCGCCTTTCCGTGTTCCCGTGGCGCGGCTTGCGGCGGCGCATGCTGCGTTGAATGCCGGCGGCGCGGCGCTGGCAGTGGACAAGTAATGCGGTCTGCAATTGAATGAGTCTAACGTACAGGTCAGTATCGCCAGGCTTTAGCAAGTGATACTGACCTGATGTTTAATCAAGCAAGCGGCAGCCCCATCTGACGAAGTTGCGAGGCGTTGTCGCGCGCTCCCCATCGCCTGTGGATTTTCCCGTCCTTGATGATGAACCATTCCATTGCGACCACCTCGAATGATCGCCCGGTTGCAGGATGCCCGCGAAACGACCCGACGGACGTGCCACGCTCTTTGTAACGAACGGCTACTACATCCGCCTCTGCGATAATGGCCTCCACGTTAAGCTCGATTGCGAACGCAGCGCGAATCTCCTCCCAGATAGGGACTACCTTGTCCAGTCCGCCCCAGCCCAGCACGCCATAAACAAGAGCGTCCGAAGTGAACATCTGCCGCAACGCTTTCATGTCTCCGCGATTGAAAGCGTCAACGTAATCCATCACGATCTTCTTATTATCGTCTTCTGACATTGAATCCTACAGTGGTGGGCAACCGGATACGAGATTCTAACGATGACCTATTTCTTCAGCTTTTCAATAAAATGCTTGCGCGCTTTGGCTACTTTGGGCGCGATGACGACCTGGCAGTAGGGTTGAGATGGGTTTCGTTCAAAATATTCGCGGTGGTAATCCTCAGCCGGGTAGAACTGTGTGAGCGGCGCGACCTCTGTGACAACGGGCGCGTCCCAGACGTGCGCCGCGTTGATCTCTGAAATAACCTGTTCGGCTGTCTCTTTCTGTTCGGGCGAGTGATAAAAGATTGCGGAGCGATACTGCGTGCCGACATCTGCGCCCTGGCGATTCAATGTGGTCGGGTCGTGAATGGTGAAAAAGACTTCCAGCAATTCTCGGAAGGAAAGCGACTGCGGGTCGAAAGTGACCTGAACCACTTCGGCGTGATTGGTCGTGCCCGTGCAGACCTGCCTGTAAGTCGGGTTCTTTACGTCGCCGCCCGCATAGCCGGATTCAACCCGTTCGACGCCGCGCAACTGGTTGAAGACGGCTTCCAGACACCAGAAGCACCCGCCCGCCAGCGTGGCCGTTTCGCTCCTTTGCTCTGAACTCATAAAGGTTTTCTCGTCTCCATCAAAAGTAGATTCAAGCTGCCAGTCAGTTATTCAACTCTTTGCGTTCCCTTTGTGTCTTGGCGTCTCCAGCGAGAAATCATCCTCACGCTGGAGGCGCAAAGACGCAAAGGAAACGCAAAGATGTATACGTTTACTCATTCGATTGAGAAGATAGCAGCGACTGAGTTAGAAAGTAAATATCTGTGAGCCGGACGCTCTCTTACGCCACAATCTACAGAAACTGCTTGTAGCGTTCGACGAAAACTTATTATCATAAGGAAGCGCGAAACGCCGAAAACTCGCATGCCGTTGCGGGTTGCCGATTGCTCTTCTCCTTATCCGGTCATAGCGCTATACAGGCCGGAGTAAGATTTACGCTAAATCTAATCTACTGATAGCAGCCGAACTTTTGTTTGTATATCTAAGAACCGGGGACTTCTGGAAATTATGATTGCTGAAACAGAACAGGTTACCACTGAAACGGCGCAGGAAGGCAAATACGTTTACTGCATCATAGAGACGGGCGAGACGCGCTCGTTCGGGCCTATGGGAATTGGCGGGCGCGGCGACGATGTTTACACGGTTCACCATCGCGGGCTTGCGGCTGTTGTGTCGAACACGCCGCTGATGGTCTATGACCCTACGCGCGAGAACGTCTTCGCGCACGAGCAGGTGAACGAAACCGTCATGCGCGAGTTCACGGTTCTGCCAATGGCCTTCGGCGCGCTCTTTCGCACGCAGGACGACATCATCGAACTGATTCGCGGAACATATGATGCTCTGCGCGACGTGCTGGCGAAGATGGAGGGCAAGGTCGAGTTCGGCCTGAAAGTGAACTGGGACCGCGACCGCGTTATCGCTGAGCTTGAAGAGCAGAACGAAGAGATTCGACAGCTTAAAGAGCAGATAACTTCGCGCACAACAGGCTCTACATATTTCGCGCGCATGCAGCTTGGCCGTCTCATCGAAAACGCTCTTTCGGATCAGGCCGACGCTTACATACGCGACGTTTATTCTGTCCTGCGCGACACGGCGGTCGCCTCGCGCGCCAACAAGCCCATAGGCGACAAGATGATTATGAACGCGGCATTCCTGATTGAACGCGACCGCGAGGCAGAGTTCGATAGCAAGGTGAATGAACTGGCAGCGAAGTATGAAGGCAAATGCTCGTTCAAGTACACAGGGCCGTGGCCGCCTTACAACTTCGTTCACATACGATTGAAGCTTGAGCGCGGCGAGGGCGCTGGCGCGGAAGCTATAACGAGCACGAGATAAACTTTGGCTTCGCGGGTCAGTGTCAAATTGAAGCCATTATAAGTGCCAGGCCAAACTTTCAAGCTAACGCATTACTGAAAAATGTTTTTCATTGACGACCTACTTCTAGCGCCCGTCACGGGCTTCAAATTCATACTCGGCCAGATTCAGAAGATGGCCGACCGCGAATTGAACGACGACACCGTGATCAAAGAGCAGTTGCTTGAGCTTCAGATGAGATTGGAGTTGGACGAGATTTCGGAAGAGGATTACAAAGAGCGCGAGGCTGAGTTGTTCGCACGCCTGCGCGTGATACGCGAGCGACAGCTTGGGCTTCTTCATCAGGTGCATACAGCCGAGACCTCATCAATCGTAATTGAATCTGGCGGCGACACGGAAGAAGAAGGCGCGTTCTGGGAACCGGGCGGTGGGGAATGAAGCTCTGACAGGTGACCGAGTGACGGGAAAGAGCAAGGCTTCCTCGAAAGATTGCGAAGCGCGCCATTCATCAGGAAGTGAAATCGCGCGTCCCTCATCACGTTATCTATTCTTCGGCGGCAAGGGCGGCGTAGGAAAAACCACAGCGGCCACAGCCACAGCGCTACATCTTCTCGAAAATCTCAAGCCTGACGAGCAGATTCTACTTTTCTCTACAGACCCCGCACATTCATTATCCGATAGCCTGGGGAAGAAGATTGGCGACCGTTTGGTCGAGGTTTCGCGTAGAGGCTCTGCGAAGCTGTTTGCCTACGAGATGGATGCGGGCGCGGCGCTTGCGAGTTTCAAGACAAGGCATCGCGCAGTCTTAAGCGAGATAGCAGAGCGCGGGACGCTGCTGGACAAAAGCGACATCAACGAGCTACTTGATCTTTCGCTGCCGGGCATGGACGAGGTGATGGCGCTCTTCGAGCTTAGCGAGCTTGACCGCGCAGGAAATTTCGCGCAAGTGGTTGTTGACACCGCGCCGTCGGGTCACACGTCGCGCATGCTGCGTCTGCCGGAAGTTTTTGCCCGTATGATCTCGGCGCTGGATCGCATGTCGGACAAGCATCGCTACATCGTCGCGCAGTTTGGTCGTGGAGCACGCGCGCCGGTTGACGAGGTTGATCTCTTCCTTGTAGACATGCGTGAGCGCATAGAGCGTGTGCGCGTTATGCTTTACGATAAAGAGCAGACCAACTTCACTCTCGTCACCATCCCCGAAGCAATGGTCGTAGAAGAGACCGCGCGTTATTACGAATTCCTCAAACGTGAAGGCGTTCCTGTCACAGGTCTGATCGTTAACCGCGTTGAGCATGAACATGACAACTGCCGCTACTGCCATGCGCGCGTTGTGAGTCAAACGCCCTGGCTCAAAAAAATCAGAGATGAATTCAAAGGCTTGCAACTGCGCGAAGTCGCGCTGCTCTGTGAAGAGGTTCGCGGGCTTGAATCGTTGAGGCAGTTCGCGCGATTGGTGTGGGAAGTAAGTGGCGATGCGTCGATGCCTGGACGAGTGGGCGCGTGGAAGAAAGAGCGTAATTCCGTAGCGAAACTTTCTCTTTCGCCGCATTCACGCATCCACTCGCCGGAAACGAGCGAAGCGAGTTTCAGTCTTGAGCCGCGACGCCTTTTAATCTTCGGGGGCAAGGGCGGAGTCGGTAAGACTACTGCCGCTGCCGCCGTTGCGCTTGCGCTTGCGAGGAGTGCGGCGGAATCTAGTGTGCTGGTCTTCTCGACAGACCCGGCGCATTCATTGTCGGATAGCTTCGACGAGAAGATAGACGAATTCAAGACGGGCGTTGCGGGACAAAAAAATCTGGATGCGATGGAGATTGACCCGGCGGCTCGCTTCAAGGAGTTGAAAGAGCGTTATCGCGCGTGGATTGACGAGTTGTTCCATAGCCTGACGGGAGATTCTCGTTGGGAAGTCCAGTTCGAGCGCGAGGCCATGCGCGAGATGGTGGAGTTAGCGCCGCCCGGCATTGACGAGATAGCGGCTTTGAGCGCTGTGAGCGATCTATTGGACGATAATCGTTACACGACGATTGTTCTGGACACAGCGCCTACGGGCCACCTGATTCGCTTTCTTGAATTGCCGGAAGTCGCGCTCTCGTGGGTGCGCGCTTTCATCAAGCTTCTACTGAAGTACAGAGAGGTTGTTCGCGCGAGCAGCGTGGCCGAAGAGTTGATTGCCCTCTCAAAAAGCATCAAGCGCGTGATAGCTTTACTTACAGATGCAAAGCAGTGCGAGTTCGTAAGCATTGCCATCCCGGAGACGATGAGTTTGGAAGAGACAACGAGATTGACAGAAGCGCTCGAACGGCTCAAAGTTCCGATGCGCGCTCTTCTCATCAACAATGTAATCCCGGAAGAGGCCGCAATAGCTTGCGACTTCTGCCGCTCGCGCCGCCGTTCGCAGGAGAAAATCTTGCGCGAGTTCTCGAAAAAGTTCGGACGCAATAACAAACTTTCAGTCGCGCCGCAGCAGCCGCACGAGATACGCGGCGCAAGTAGACTTTTGGAGCATTTCGCGTGCTGGCATCGCCTGGACGTAAGCAACCGGAGCGCTAGTAAGAGCGAAGGGCGTGCGAAAACGCGCCGCGTGAGAGAGGTCAAGAGGACAACGAAATAGATGGGCACGAATGAGTTGCAAAATGGGAACGGAGCAGAAGACCGGAAAAGCGACACAGCGTACTACGTCTATTGTGTGGGCGAGAGCGCGACGCTTGAGCAGTTGCGCGGAAAGAATTCGCCTTCACCAATCGAGCCTGAATCAGAGATAAAGTTTGTTCTTATAAACGGGGAAGCCCTGACGGCAATCACCAGCCTCGTACCGCTCGCGGATTACGACGAAGAGGCTTTGCGCGCTCGATTGGAAGACGCGACGTGGACGGCTGTGCGTGCTATGCGGCACGAAAGAGTTGTGGAATTCTTCGCGCGCGAGGCGAGCGTCGTTCCCTTACGTTTTGGCACAATTTATCTTGACCGTGCAGGCGTAGAGGGGATGCTCTACGAAAAACGTGAAGAACTGCACTCAATCATTGAGCGGCTGCGTGACAGCGAAGAGTGGGGCGTGAATGTTTACTGCGACCGTGCGCGAGTCCTGGACGCAATCACTTCTTTAAGTCCGCGACTGCGAGAACTGGCAGGCGCAGCAGAGCGCGCTACGCCTGGGCAAGCCTACTTGATGAGGAAAAAGATTGAGGCCATGCGCGCCGACGAAGCGCGAGACGAAATAAAACGGGTTGCGAAGGAGATTGAAATGAAACTCTCAAGTTTAAGCGCAGGCGCGGTGCGATTGCGCGTGTTGAAGGACGAGGCTTCGGCGGAGCACGGCGACACTGTAATGAAGCTTGCGTTTCTGGTCCCGAAAGAGCGATTCAATGATTTCCGCGCTGAGGCTGAAAGACTTGCCGACGAAAATCTTCAGGGCGGATTCAAGCTTGAGCTTACAGGCCCGTGGCCCGCATATAATTTCACCTAGCGGTGTTGTGGATATGAAGAGAGCCTCGTTTGAAATCAGTAATCTACTGGAATTTAAAATTCGAGGTTTTAAACTCCAGTAGATTTGCAAGCGATTGGAAAAACTTGAGTCTAAAATTCAAAATTTAAAATATGGTTGAAGATTTAGACATTCTGGAGCAGAACGAGTTGTCGCTGCTGGAAACGCTCGATCATGTGCTGACGCGCGGGCTTGTCATCGCGGGCGAGATAACCATCTCGGTGGCGGACGTTGACCTGATCTTCGTTGGACTGAACGTCGTTCTAACTTCGGTCGAGACGGCGCGCGAGATTATAGGCGAGCGCGAGGAGCGCGCCCGGGGACTTAATAAGCTT
>DATHJK010000011.1:0-2479 GCA_035316225.1 Pyrinomonadaceae bacterium | reverse complement strand
ACCGTGCGCGCTCTTAACGAAGAAACACGCGGGTTGATATTTTCAAACCTGGTTGACTTCGACATGCTCTACGGTCATCGCCGCGACACAGAAGGCTACGCCCGTGCGCTTGAGCATTTCGACGCGCGTCTTCCTGAGATTGAAAATGCCATGAGCGAAAGAGACATCTTCATCATCACTGCGGATCATGGCAACGACCCTACGTTTCGAGGCACAGACCACACGCGCGAGTACGCGCCGCTCATAGTCTTCGGGAAAAGCGCACGCGCAGGCCGTGATTTAGGTATTCGTCAATCGCTGTCCGACATAGGCCAGACCATTGCCGACACCTTCGGTCTGAAGTTAACTGCGGGCAAGAGTTTTCTGCGGGAGATTAGTTGACGAAGAAATTAAGCGGGGAAAGAATCGGGAACATAAGGGGCATGATGGTATCTAATGTCCGAACTAATTCTGAACGGGAGTGGGAAACTATGTTTAAGTCTTAGTTGATTAAGACGGCTCCACTGCATCGGCTCATGCGGTCAGCAGCGCACTATCGCCCGGATGTCATTCCATGCTCGCTCCCTTATTTGCTGATTCACACCTTCCGTCTTCCACGCCCCTCACGCATTCGGGTCTTTAAGAATCGCAATGTACGGGAGATTGCGGTAACGCTCGGCGAAGTCTAGTCCGTAGCCTACTACGAAGTGATCCGGGATTTTAAAGCCCAGATAGTCAACGGGAACATCGCGTATGCGCCGCTCGAATTTGTCCAGAAGCGCTACGAGCTTCACGCTGGTTGCGCCGCGCGATTCCAGATTCGAGAGCAGGTAGGAAAGCGTCAGTCCGGTGTCAACAATGTCTTCGACGACGAGAATGTCGCGTCCTTCTACCGCCACATCGAGGTCTTTGATTATGCGCACCTCGCCGGACGTGCGCGTGCCCGAACCGTAGCTTGAGATAGCCATGAACTCTACCCCAAGGCTCAAATCAATAGAGCGCATCAGGTCGCTCAGGAATATGCACGCGCCCTTGAGCACGCCAATGAGCAGAGGGTTTTTGCCTGCGTAATCGCGCGAAATTTCCGCGCCGATCTCTGCGATGCGCCGCTGAATCTCTTCGCCGGAAATCAGCGGCTCAAGGTTCGGGTTGCTGAACTCGGATATTTGAAGTGAAGTAGCCAAAGTCGAATCCCCCTATTTTTTTTCATCGATCCAATGAAAAATTAAGTAGCGTCCTGATTTGAAAATAAAGGACAATATTTATCTGGTTAAGATGTTCAATTTAGGACTCGACCAAAAATTGAGCAAATGAACCAATGAATAAATCCGCTAGCGGTTTGCACGCACGGTGCGTGGTGCGACATACTATTGAAGCTCTCTCTTTAGGTCAATGCTCAAAACGAGAAGGACGTAAAAAGTGAAAGAAACAAGATGGAGCGTGCGCCTTGCGCCCGTGCTGCTTGTCTGCCTGTTGGTGCTTTGTGCCCATTCGTCCCCGGCGCAATCCGGCTCAGCGGCGACTCAGCCTGCGCCTAAGCCACATACCAGAGGCCGCGCCTCAACCTCGAAGCCGCCAAAAATCCATGCCTCCGAGCGCGTAATTGATTCAAGCATACCGGAAGACCGCGCGGTCAATGCGGTGATTGCGCCCTACAGCGCTCGCGTACGAGCGCTCAATGTCGTTATAGGAAAACTCTCAGCCGACATAGTGCGATCAGGAATGGGTGGCGGTGCGATGGGAAACCTCGTGGTGGACGCGATTCGCTCGCGTGCGCAGGTGAAGCTTGGACGACCCGTTACGCTGGCCTTGACGAACTACGGTGGCTTGCGCAAGAAGCAGTTTCCCGCAGGCGACATCATGGAGTTGGACATCTTCCAACTGCTTCCGTTCGAGAACGCGCTCGTTACCGTTGACCTTACAGGCGAACAACTACTGCGTCTGTTGCAGGTGGTCGTCGCAGAGCGCGATGCCCAATCCGGCGCGCGCTTAACTTACCGCAGAACGGAACAGGGCTACAATCTGATAAGCGCGAAGATCGGCGATTCTCCAAATTCGTTGGCGGATATTGACCCGGCAGCCACTTATCAAATCGTGACGAGCGACTACCTGGTCAAACGCGGAGGACGATACGCAATCCTGGGTGAGGGAAGAAACGTAACGCCGCTCGATCTGACCATACGCGATGCGGTCAGCGACTATATCAAGGCGGAGACTGCTGCGGGGCGTGCAATCAGGCCAGCGTTAGACGACCGCTACGTCTTCGACCGCCAGAGCAGCACCGTCACGACCACGCAGGAGGAGGAGCCGTAAAGATGGTTTCACGTAGAAAATTTCTGAGCACTTCTATGCTGGGCGGCGCTGCGTTGGCCGTCGCACCGAATCTGCTTTCGCAGTTTCAGTTCAACCACCCCGCGATTTATGAACCGCTTCCAGCGCCCGCGCGCGGCGAGAGGCTGATTACATTCCTGCACACGAACGACGTTCACTCGCAGATTGA
>DATHJK010000010.1:0-6429 GCA_035316225.1 Pyrinomonadaceae bacterium | reverse complement strand
GTTGTAGCAGTGGGCGCAGGTGAGCGGGCAGCGGCGCGTCACCTCAATCGTGCCGTTGGCGGGCAGACGCTCGGCCAGCATGCGGTTGTGCAACTCAAGACTGAAATCTGCGTAGCTAAGGGACTCCATAACTTTAACCTTCGACTGCGCGAATCAGCCCTGCCTCTTCCATCGTCGCTATCAACTCTGCGACATCGCGCTCGGCCTCAACGCTTTCCACCTCGTACTCCTCGCTCACAATCTCAGCGATGCGGCACACGGGGACGCCCTCGCCAATCAACTGCCAGACACGCGACGCGACTTCGTTCAGCGTGTAGATGGAATCAAGATCGCCCACACGCGCCCTCACGGGCACAATGAGCGTCTCTCCGGCAATAACGCGCGTCATCAAGTCGCCGCCTTTGATGAACGATTTTTCCGATGAACTCATAAAAGCTTAAATAACAGGAAGAGGATGCCCGCTTACACGCTCTCCATTTATAAGACGAAACCGGGCACCGAATGCTTCTAGATTAACTCTGATTGACGAAGGCAAGACTCAGCGGATGGCGAAGTCTGCGGAAGAACAAGCAAGCAAAGGACGGCCTTCACAGAATCGCATATCTTCCGACCAATCCACACTCACTTGGGCACTGAAAGTTAACATGTATGTACTGGCCGGTCAAATGATTACAGACTATATTGTCAGCAGGCGGCACTGACTTCATTGATGACCGGCGACCCACTGAATACCGCAGGCGATACTGGCATGGTCGAGCTGATTCTTTGCTCGGCGCGCACTCGCCTGAGCGCAGAGATGGTCGAGCGAATTCGCCAACTCGCGAGTGGGAATCTTGACTGGCAGCGCCTCTTGCGAACAGCAGCCGGTCATGGCGTGATGCCGCTCGTTTACATGAATCTCAAGGCGGCCTGCCCCGATCTTCCCCAAAAGTTCACCGATGCGATTGAGAACAACTTTTATACGAACAGCATTCGCAATCACATGCTGACGGAAGAACTCTGCCGCGTTCTGAATCTATTAGAGTCAAATGGTCTAGCGCCCGTGACATACAAAGGCCCCGCGCTCGCAATTGAGATTTACGGCGACCTTGCGCTCAGGCAGTTCAACGATCTTGATGTGATGATTCGAGAGCGCGACGTGGCTGCTGCTTCACGTCTGCTGCGCGCTCTAGGCTACAGGCAGGAATGGGAACTGACGCCCGCGCAGGAAGCTGCCTACATCAGATACGACTGTGAGAGATTGTTCTCTCTCGGAGATGCACACGTCTTCATGGACATCCACTGGGATTTCGTGCGCCGCTACTTCCCGCTTAAATTGAATCAAGAGCATTTGCGCACGAGGCTTGTCACAGTAAGCTTGGGTTGCGCTCAAGCGAAGACTTTCTCGCCGGAAGACCTGCTTATAATTCTCTGCGTCCACGCATGCAAAGACCTGTGGACTAAGCTCATCTGGATAGTTGACGTGGCGGAACTGATTGCCGCGCGCCCCTCACTGGACTGGGCGCGCATAATGAAGGAAGCCGAGTCTGCGCGAGCCATGCGCATGCTTCTGCTCGGTCTCTTTCTTGCGCGCACGCTGCTTGGGGCAGATGTGCCCGAAGCCATTTTTCAAAGAGCTATGGGTGACGGGAGCGTTGCTATACTTGCCGCCAGTGTGCGCGCCAGACTTTTCTCAAGGGAAGAGATTCCCGCTTCGCGCGAAGAGTTTCTTTTTCACCTGCGCCTTAACGAGCGCTTTCAGGAAAGAGCGGCCTACGCTGTGCGCTACGCCATGAATTCAAACCCCGCCGACTGGTCATACGTTCGCGTGCCCGATTCCTTATTCTTTCTCTATCGCCTCATTCGCCCCGTGCGACTGATTATAAAGCAAGGTCAGTACCGCCTGAGATAAGGGATGAGGGATGAGGGCGGAGGGATGAATAAGAAGAAATAAAAGCGTCAACATGTAATAGTCTCAACCCATTTCATCCCTCATCCCTCATCCCTCATCCCTTATCTCCACCGCAGGCCGGTACTGACTTATCGTAATCACTTTGCAGAAGCGACCAGCATTCTATCGGCCCCCGTTGCATACTCTTCGCGCGCTTCATCGTCCACTCGCACGCTTTCGAGGATTCGCGCGGCGGCGTGCGACATCTCTTTGCGAAGCAGGTTGCAGAGATAGCTGACATCCAGCAGTAGATGCTCTTCGCTGAATTCGCGGTAAAGAGTCAGATAGCCCCATCCCGCCTCGTCCGTAGTCAGCGGAAGGCGCAGAGACCAGAAGCTTCCAGAGCCGGGAACTTCCGCCGCGTCAACGTCGCCGCGCGCCCAAGACCAGCAGATAAGCCCTGAGCGTATCTCGCTCCCGCGCAGAGCCGGTGAATCCTTCTCCCTCATCAGCGCCGTTTCATTACGCGCGTCATCACCGCCGCGCCCCAACTGCACAGAGGCATAGACAAATTCCCCGGATTCCAGAACGTCCTGCATGGCCGTGAATAGCTCGCCAAGTGTACTGGCGCTTGAGAGCGTGCGGCTGGCGCGTCGCACGCGAATGTTATTGGCTATGCGTGAGCGACGATCTGTGAGGTTGGACATGACGCCCGCTTTGAATTCGTCCACTTCATGATAACGCAACTGGTTAATGCCAAGAATGATTGCCGCGCCCACGACGAAAAGAATCAGACCGGCGCGATTCTGGTTTGCGCTGACGAATATCAGAGCCATCAATCCGAATATCGCGCACACCCCGTAGAGCGTCAGCGCCACACGTCGCTGCGACCAGCCGCGCGCCAGCAGCATGTGATGAACGTGCTCGCGGTCGCCCTCGAACACAGGCTTGCCGCTGATTAAGCGACGCACCATGCTGAAGCCCGTGTCGAAGACCGGCAGGCCGAACGCTAAGATAGGAATCGCAACCGCTATCGCCGTAGAAGCCTTCTGCGTCCCCAGCACAGAGAGCGCGGCGAGAGTGAAACCTATGAAGAGCGCGCCGGAGTCCCCTAAAAAGATTGAGGCCGGGTTGAAGTTGTATCTGAGAAAACCTATGAGCGCACCTGTGAGCACGAGCGCCACGACCGTTCCCAGCGGATTGCCGTAAATGAGAGAGATTGCCAGTATGACCAGCGAAGAGAAGAGCGCGGCTCCCGAAGCCAATCCATCCATCCCGTCAATCAGGTTGAAAGCGTTTGCGATACCTGCGACCCATAAGACAGTCAGAACGAAACCCACAGCGGCGGGCAGCGGCAGAGAACCCACGAAAGGCACCGAGATGGCTTCTATACGACCTCCCATGAAATAGAAGAGGCTGCCCGTGAGTGTCAGGGCTACGAGTTTGACGCGCGCGTTCGTTCCCTTGAAATCATCATAGATGCCCAGCACCAGCACCAGAATCGCAGGCGACAGGACGATTATCGAATGCAGGCCGTTCGCCCTCAAAGCTCTGGTCAGATCGTTCTCTACGAAAAAGAGTGCGCAGAGCGAGACGATTATCGATGCGAAGATGGCTACTCCTCCAAGACGCGGCACGGCTTTCAGATGAATCTTCCTTTCATCTCTGGGCACGTCCAGCCAGCCCATGCGCTCGCACAGACGCCGCAAGAGCGGGGTCAGGATTAATGACGATACGGTTGAAATGATGAAGAGAAGTAGATACGTGTTCATGGAAGAATTTAGCTCCGGTTGTTTCTGCTCATAACTTCTCGATAAAGTTCCAGCGTGCGACCTGTCATCAAGCTCAAATCAAACTCCTGACGGACACGGTTCTTCGCTGCCCGCCCGTAACGAGCGCGCCGCTCGTTATCATCCAGCAACTCGTTAATCGCTTCTGCTAAAGCATTAGAATCGCGCGGCGGCACTGTTATGCCAGACACTCCATCAGGCGAGACGAATGGAACGCCCGAATCCAGATGGGTATTGATGACAGGAAGCCCGCAGGCCATCGCTTCCAGTTGAACTATGCCGAAAGCTTCGCTGCGTGCTATGGACGAAAGAGCGAAGATGTCTGCCGCGTGGTAGTAAGGCAGCACGTCTTTTACGTCCGTTAGCAGAGCCACGCGGTCGCTGATTCCGCACTTCTCAATCAGCGCTCTCAATTTACCTAGCAGAGGGCCGTTGCCTACTATAAGAAGTTGACCGTTGACCTGTGCCATCGCTCGAATCAAATACTCGAATCCTTTGTAGTAGACCAGTCGGCCTACGCCGAGGATTATGCGCGGGCCGTAGCGGTCGCGTATGGCTCGCGCCTCTTCTTGATCGCCATTCTCGAACTCTCTGACAGGAATACCGAAAGGAATAACGCGGCAGCGTTCTCTGAAGGGGGAAAGAACCTTTGAGCTTTCAAGATAGTTGGGGCTGGTGACGATGATTGCGCTCGTGCGGGCTAGAGCGCGTCGCATGAAAGGCAGGAACGCGCTGCCCAGGATTTTCTGCCTGATGATGTCGCTGTGGTATGTGATGACGAGACGCCCCGTTGCTCCGCTCGCCAGGTAAGCAAGGATGGCCGTAGGGTTGGGCAGGTGTATGTGAACGATGTCGGCATCTGCCTTGCGAATCCTTCTGACAAGTTCCGGGCAGACCGGAGCGGCTGCGAAATTGAAGAGCGTCCCCAGCCGACTCACTCTCACGCCGTTGATCTCTTCATCTCTGCTTCTAACACGATCACTTGCGACCACGACCTCAATATCAATATCGCTCTTCAACTCTTCGCACAGAGATTTCAGGTGAGTCTCCATGCCGCCTCTGTGCGGTGGATAGAACTTGCCCACATGCATCACGCGCAATTTTTTCTGCCCGGCAGATTGCGAAAGTATGAAATCACTTCTTTCAACGCCAGAGCTATTCCGGGCAATTTGAGAGGCGGCCACCTGCATACACTTCTTCGGTCTACGCCCTTTTTCGGGCAGAGAGTCTAATATCAAGTAAGTACTCGGACAGAAATAGATTAAGGTTAGAGAGCTTGGTTGTCAGTACCGCCTGCTTAAGCCGGGCGGGGAGCAAAAGGGATGAGGGATGAGGGCGAAGGGATGAATAAGAATGTAGTGAGCAGGTCAACATGCAATTCATTCAACCCATTTCATCCCTCATCCCTCATCCCTCATCCCTTCTCTCAAGCGGTACTGACCTCTCTTAATCACAGTGCGGGCGCTGCGGCTTCACTCCCCTGCCTGATTTTACTGCGTGACGACACGGCTTCCATGTCGGCCCACACCATCTCCTTAACCAGTTCTGCGAAACTGTATTTCGGCTCCCAGCCCAACTCTCTGCGAGCCTTGCCAGCATCGCCTATGAGCATGTCAACCTCTGCCGGGCGATAGTACCTCTCGTCCGTCTTAACGAACTCGCGGTAGTCCAGCCCGACCTCTGCGAACGCGAGTTCGCAGAATTCGCGCACGGAATGGGTTTCGCCCATAGCGACGACGTAATCATCCGGCTCAGACTGTTGAAGCATCAGGTGCATGGCGCGCACATAATCGGCGGCATGTCCCCAATCGCGCTTGGCCTCCAGATTTCCTATGCGCAGCTCTGAAGCCGCGCCCGATTTAATCTGTGCGACCGTACTGGAAATTTTTCGAGTGACAAACTCGAAGCCGCGCCGCGCCGACTCGTGGTTGAACAGTATTCCGCTCACGCAAAACATCCCGTAAGCTTCTCTGTAATTTCTGGTCAAATCAAAACCGGCAACCTTGCTGATGCCATAGGGTGACCTCGGATGAAAGCGCGTCGTCTCCTTCTGTGGCACCTCCTCCACCTTGCCGAACATCTCGGAAGAACCTGCGAAGTAGAAGCGACACTGCGGGCGCAATTCGCGCAGCGCGGCCAGCATGTAATGCGTGCCGTTGATGTTCGTATTCATTGTTGAGAAACCGTCTGCGAAAGATTCCGCGACGAAACTCTGAGCGGCGAGGTGATAGCACTCGTCAAACTCGTAGCGGCTGACGATATGGAAGAGGCTCGGATAACTTTCAAGGCTCGCCGGGTGCAGAGTGATTCTGTCAAGCAGGTGAGCTACCCTCCCTATCCTCTGCTCCGGAGTTTCCAGCGCGACACGACGCACCAGCCCGTGCACCTCATACCCAAGACTCAACAGATGCTCGGCAAGGTAGCTGCCGTCCTGCCCCGTGATGCCTGTTATTAATACCTTCTTGCTCATAATTGCCTCCCTGAATACAGGTCAGTATCGCCTGCGGTACTGACCTGAGTTACACGCAATCGCAACACGCTATAGAACTTCGTTCATTTCACGGCCTGATGATTCTGCTCCGAACGCATAAGAACATCGGTCGCCAAACGATGAAGTCTGACGACCGATGCATGGTTAGTGGCGATGCGGAAAACTACGGAACGTTCTCGAAGTTATAATTTATCAAGGCGCTCCCGTGCCTGATGGTGAACGCATCAACGTTGCCGTCGAAGCCCGGCGCCCAGGGTCCGCCGACCTTGAACAACAAA
>DATHJK010000009.1:0-2725 GCA_035316225.1 Pyrinomonadaceae bacterium | reverse complement strand
GTTGCCGAAAGTCAGTGCCCACAAGTCCTCAATCTCTATGGGATTGCCAGCTTCGTCGTTGAGCGTGCCGAGGAATGCGCCTGTGGTCGGGTTGAAGGCGTTGATACGGCCATCACCGAAATTGCCTACGAGCAGAGCGCCGGGGAACGCGCCGAAGCCCGCGGGCGCTATAGTCACGCCCCAGGGCGAACTGAGCGGGCCGTTGGAGACCAAACGACCCAGGAAATTGCCGTTGGTATCGAAGACGCTGACGTAGCCGTTGCCGGGGCCGGGCAAGTCCTCACCCGTCACAGGGTCTACCTTCGCATACTCTACGTAGAGCTTGCCTCCCAGATTCTGTATGTCGAAGGGAGCATAGTCGGACGGAATCCCCGGATCAGTGAAGTTTCCTGCGAGCGTCGTCGAAGCGAAATTCTTGTCGTATACGTCTATCTTCTTTTGCGCGAAGTTCGCCGCGTAGAGAAAGTTAGACGTGCCGTTGTTGCCAATCGCAAGGCCCGTATAGGTATTGGCGGGGAAAGGTTTGCTGGCGACGATGACGGCAGTGGTCAGGCCACCTTTCCATGCAGAGATATTGCCGCTGATTGAAGAGAAGATAAACCGTGCCGGGCCGGTGGAGCCGCCTCCCGTGAAGGAAAAGTCGGTGGCCGAGCCGCTGAAGACCACTCCGGTTGGCAGACCTGCGGGGACGCCGGGGATGGTCACGTTGAGCGGGTTTTTCGTAAACGGGCTGCCGCCCACGTCGCCGCCGTAAAGCGTGGCGGAGTTCGTGCCATTGTCGGAGACCCAGAATGGGCTGGTAGCACTCTGTGCGACGCCCCAGGGATTGACCAGCAGTGGGTCTTCAATCTGGGCGAAGCCCGGAATGTCAGACACCAGATTGGTCTGCTTGTAATTATTGAATACCAACTCTGGAGAGACATCTGGATTTTGTCTGCTCGCGCGAGCTTGCTGTGAACGGCGAGCCGGGCCTGATGCCGAAGCCCGCATGCCGATGAGAACTACGCCCACGAAAGTGGCGATTAATGAGAGACAGACAAATTTTCGAGAATGACGTTTGATGAAACTCAGGCGACGCATACAAATTCTCCTCTTTGAAAGACAGAAACGTGAAAATGATCTAGCGGGTTGGATACCCGTAGACCTATACAAGCCGATCAGGAAAAGTCCGCTTGTGCAGAAGCTAAACCCGGCAGAATTTCTCAGTATGCCGGGGAAGGGATTGCAATACTTCGCAATCATCAAAAACTACGGGGGTTGATTCATGCGCGCGCTTTGGGAGACTCGCGCACAACACGGTTCTTTGCACTGAAACCTTTAGAGTTGGAAATAACTTTTAAGTCCGCAGGTCTCTGGGTAGCCTGTGGTGTCTTCTAATTCTATGGGTCTGCAATTAAGCGGACTCTATGCTTATCTCAAAAAGCTGTCAAGGGTGAGAAGAGCAAGGGTGAAGAATGAAAGAGGGATAATCCAGATTGAATCACGCTTTTTCAGGCTTTATCTTCCAAGCTTCTTGATGGTCTCTTGAATCTGCTTAGAATGCCTGCGCTCGTGATTGCTGACGAAAGAGAGAGCGCCCACGCCTGAGATAGGGCCAAGCACGGGATGTTTGAAGACAAGATTCTCAAGACGCTCCAGACCATGCTGCTGCGCAAAATCCTTTAGCTCTTCGCGCACTGAGTTGAAGTTGGTAATCGCTTCTGTCTTCGCTGGTGCGCCGGTTGGCTCGACAAACTTGGGAGCTTTGACGCGAACGAAGCGCGTGCCTACGAGCAGCCTGATAGGCATCAGGCGACCGCGTAAGCCTACTCGGCGCGGCGGCGCTTTGATCTCCTTCTGAAGCGCCTTCAGCACATTCTGCTCGACTATGGAGAGATGATGAAGAATCTCTGCCAGACTCCATGCCTCTTCCGATGGGCGGCGCGAAAAAGCTTCAGCATTCACAGGCTCGACCGCACTCAGAAGACGCGAGTGAACTTCATCCATCTCAGAAAAAATCTTTTTCATAACAAACCATCCTCATTGCGGAATATTCAATTGCGGATTTCGGAATGATAAGAAGGTTGAAGAAATAGGTATCAGCCCGGTTCAATCATGCTCTTAAATCCGCATTCCGAAATCGATTTAGTTCTGCGTTCCTCTTTCTCTCTGCACCAGCACGCGGCGCAGGATTTTGCCTGACTGCGTTTTGGGAATCTGGTCTGTAAACTCTATCTCACGAATCTTCTTGTGCGGTGCTACGCGCTCGGCGACGAATGCGGAAATCTCTTCTGCTGTGGCGGGCGAGCGCAGCACTATGAATGCTTTGGGAATTTCGCCAGCCTCTTCATCAGCCTTCGGTATCACTGCGGCTTCAGCAATCGCATGATGCGTGAGCAGTATTGCTTCCAGTTCGGCGGGCGCAACTTGAAAGCCCTTGTACTTGATAAGCTCTTTCAGTCTATCAACGATGAAGAAGTGGCCTTCGCTGTCCGCGTATCCAACATCGCCCGTGTGCAGCCACCCGTCCGAGTCAATCGTCGCATTGGTCGCTTCGGGATTATTTAGATAGCCCTTCATCACCTGCGGCCCGCGAAAACAGAGTTCGCCCTTCTCTGCGCAGCCGAGTTCCGCGCCCGTCTCCGTGTCCACAACTTTGCATTCCGTGTTGGGCACGCACACGCCTACAGACCCAAGCTTTGCCGTCTTGTGCTCGTGGGGTGTCACGGTGACTACGGGACTGGTC
>DATHJK010000008.1:0-8717 GCA_035316225.1 Pyrinomonadaceae bacterium | reverse complement strand
GTGGGCGACGGTATTACGGGCTGGGTCATAGCCAACTCTCGCTCAATGTGCAACGCATCGCCGGAGCTTGATATGGTAGGCGTGCCGGACGATGTGACAAGAACTTTCCGTGGCGTGCTGGTCTCGCCGCTCATACGCGAGGACGGAGCGTTCGGCGCAATCTCGCTCTATTCCAAGAGCCGCACTTCTTACACTACAGAGCACGTTCGTCTTCTTGAATCGGTTTGCCAGCATGCTTCATCTGCGCTCAATAACGCTCTGACGTTTGAGAAGACGAAGGAGAGCGCGCTCACAGACACGCTCACAGACCTTCCCAATGCGCGTGCTTTCTACATGATGCTCGAACAGCGTATTGCAGAGTGCCAGCGGCTGAACAAAGAGTCGCTCGCTGTAATCAGCATGGACGTTGACGATTTCAAGAAAGTGAACGACACATACGGTCATGCCGTAGGCGACCGAATGCTTGCCAGCGTTGCTTCCGTAATCAAGAAAGAGTTGCGGCAGATGGACATTCTCACGCGCTACGCGGGCGACGAGTTCGTTGCGATCATGCCTATGGCTTCGAATGTGATGGCTACTATGGTAGGAGAGCGAATTCGCGCAGCCGTGCAATCATATAAGTTCGCGGTTAGAACCGGTCGTTCGATTGATGTTGGATTGAGCATAGGCATCTCCTGCTTCCCCTCCGACGGCGAGACTACAGAAGAGCTTCTGACTGCTGCCGCGCGTAACATGCAGCACGACAAGCACGCTCGCAAAGTTCTCCCAACGCTTTCGGCCACACCGACCGCCAGTTCTTTCGATACTTTCCGATAATTCCAGTCCTTCAACAGCTAAAAGGCGCACATCGCAGCATTAATCGCGCGGTGTGCGCCTCTTTTTTTCATACGCTTTTGCACTGCGTCGCGCGACTCGCGTATAATCCAGCACATCATAATTGGCTCTGAAACGCATTACTAGACGTGAACGTTTCCCCGCAATCACGCATAAATAGCTTTTTACCTACAGTCTGTCAGAGTCTGCGAAAAGAGTTGTGAGAGAGAAAAACTGATGAGCAAACAATCTGCACCAAGCAAGTCCAGAGCTGGAGCCGAAGAGCGCAGTTCCACAGGCGTTATGGAAACGGCCACGCCGGAAGCTGAAACCGCCCAGCCTCAGCAGCAACATGAAGAGAAGAAGCAGGAGCAGAAAAGCAGAATTGATGAGCAAGACGGCGAAGAGCTTCTGCATCTACTTTATCAAATGATCCTCATTCGACGCTTTGAGGAGAAGTCGGCTGAATCTTACAGTCTGGGAAAGATAGGTGGTTTCTGCCATCTCTATATAGGGCAGGAGGCTGTTGCGGTTGGAGCACTGGCAGCGCTTCGCCCGGACGATTATGTGCTGACGAGTTATCGCGATCACGGGCATGCGCTGGCAAAGGGAATGTCTGCGGACGAAATCATGGCAGAGCTTTACGGTAAGGCCGGAGGATGCTCGGCAGGCAAAGGCGGCTCGATGCATCTTTTCGACGCTGGCGTGAATTTCCTTGGAGGCCACGCGATTGTTGGCGGGCAGATTCCTCTGGGCACAGGCATAGCTTTCGCAACCAAGTACAAGGGGACGGATCAGGTCACACTCTGCTTCTTCGGCGAGGCGGCGGTCAATCAGGGCGCTTTCCACGAATCCTTGAACATGGCTCAACTCTGGAAGCTTCCATGCATATACATCTGCGAGAACAACCAGTACGGGATGGGCACTTCGCTTAAGCGAGCAATGTCGCTATCGGATGTTTCGCTCAAATCACACGCCTACGACATCGCTGGCGAATCCGTTGACGGGATGGACGTGCTGGCGGTGCGCGATGCAGTTGCGCGGGCAGTCGAGCGAGCGCGCAAAGATAACTTGCCGACTCTACTTGAAGTTCGCACCTATCGCTTCATGGGCCATTCGATGTCCGACCCCGGCAACTACAGAACCCGCGCCGAGATCGAAAAACATCAGGAGCGCGACCCCATCAAGCTCTTTACTTCAAGCTTACGAGAGAAAGAGATTCTGGACGACAAGGCGCTTGAAGAGATAGAGGCGCGCGTGCGCGAAGAGGTCGAGCACGCAGTTCGCTTCGCAGAAGAAAGCCCCGAACCCGCTCCTGAAGAACTTTACACAGATGTGTACGCAGATTCGTGAATCGTAAATCGTAAATAGAAAGGCACGAATTGTGAATCGTGAGCCGTGAATAGAAAAAGCAAGCTGCAAAGCTCTTCAACCTCTATTCACGATTTACGATTCACGATTCACGAAAAAAATGGCAGTTATCACGATGCGCGAAGCGCTCAACCAGGCGTTGCGGGAAGAGATGAACCGCGACGAGACTGTTTTTCTGATGGGTGAAGAGGTCGCCGAATATCAGGGCGCTTACAAAGTGACGAAAGGCTTGCTGGAAGAGTTTGGCGATAAGCGTGTGATTGATTCGCCTATCACAGAGCTTGGCTTCGCCGGATTAGGCGTCGGCGCGGCTATGGTCGGACTGCGCCCTGTCATAGAGTTTATGACCTTCAACTTCAGCATCCTTGCTACTGACCAGATAATAAACTCAGCCGCCAAGATGCGATACATGTCCGGCGGGCAGTTCAAAATCCCCATAGTCTTTCGCGGCCCGAACGGCTCTGCCTTTCAGGTCTCGTCGCAACACTCTCAGGCGCTTGAATCATGGTATGCCTACTTCCCCGGCCTGAAAGTCGTCATGCCTTCGACTCCGGCGGACGCAAAAGGACTTTTGAAGAGCGCCATACGCGACGACAATCCCGTCATCTTCATGGAGCAGGAGCGCATGTATGGCAACAAGGGCGAAGTCCCCGATGACGAAGATTTCATCATCCCTCTGGGCGTCGCTGACGTAAAGCGCGAGGGTAAGGACGCAACCATCATCGCTCGCTCGCTGACCGTCCCGCTCGCTCTTAAGGCCGCAGAGGAGTTGGAGAAGCAGGGCGTCTCGTGCGAAGTCATTGACCCGCGCACCATTCGCCCCCTGGACATCGAAACCATCATCAACTCCGTGAAGAAGACCAACCGCGTAGTCATAGCCGAAGAGTCGCATCCCTTCTGCGGCGTCGGAGCGGAACTCAGCGCAGAGATAGCCGAGCGCGCCTTCGACTTTCTGGACGCGCCCGTGCGCCGCCTTTCAGGTGCAGACGTGCCCATGCCCTACGCAAAGAATCTTGAAAAGGAAGCAATCCCCGGCGTCGATAAGATCGTCGCTGCCGTAAGAGAAGTAGCATATTTGGATTAAGTGATAAGTGAATCGTGAATAGAAAAACGAACTCCTAAAGCTCTTAACCTCTATTCACGATTTACGATTTACGATTCACGGCTTTCAAAGGATACACGAATGGCGACTCAGGTTGTGATGCCGAAGCTCTCTCCCACGATGGAGGAGGGACAATTAGCGCGCTGGCTGAAGAAAGAGGGCGATAAAGTTTCCGTAGGCGAGCCGATTGCCGAAGTTGATACGGACAAGGCCACTATGGAGATGCAGGCGTTGGGCACAGGCGTGCTGCGTAAGATTCTGATTAAAGAGGGCGAGACTGCGCCGCTAGGACAGATCATAGCAATCATCGCGGAACCTGACGAAGACATATCTGGGCTTGTCGGCAAAGCAGAATCAGGGCAGGCCGAGAACAAAGAGAGAATTGAGCATAAGGTGGAAGCCGGTGGTGGCGGCGCTGAGCAGGAGTTAGCGCAGGTGGTTCCGGGCGGCGAAAGAACGCAGGAGACTGTTAAAGGCGCTCCGCTCCGAGGAGATACAGGCGGCGCTCCGTCTTCGCAAATTCAGGACAACTCTGCTCAAGAATCAAGAGAAGCATCGGGCAATGGCTCTTCCATCTCAGCAGGCGAAGGCAGACGGCTCATAGTGTCGCCACTGGCTGCGAGAATGGCAGCAGATGCAGGCATCAATCTTCGCACGTTAACGGGCAGCGGCCCCGGCGGCAGGATAGTCAAAAAGGATATTGAAGCCGCGATGCAGACCGTCAGCCAGCAGCAGCCTCAAGCCGTGCGCGCAGCAGAAGCCCACGCATACCAGCAACCGCAGGTTCAGGGCGCGTCAGCTTACCGCGACGAGCCAATGACGCAGATGCGCCAGACGATTGCGCGTCGTCTAACAACCTCGCTTGGGCCAATCCCACACTTCTTTCTCACTTCGGAGATCGAGATGGATCAGGCCGCAGAGATGCGCCGTCGCATCAACGAGCTTGACCCGCAACTGAAGATAAGCATCAACGACATCATCATCAAGGTCGCGGCTGCCGCTTTGATTCAGCACCCGCAGGTCAACGCATCGTTGCAGGAAAGGAGCCTGAGATACTATGAGAGCGCGGACATAGGCGTCGCCGTCGCAATTGAAGACGGATTGATTACGCCCGTAGTGCGCGCTGCCGAGCGCAAAACCTTGAGCCAGATTGCAAGTGAAGTCAGAGAACTGGCCGAGCGCGCTCGCTCGCGCAAACTTCGTCCTGAAGAATATACGGGCGCGACATTTTCCATAAGCAATCTGGGTACGCTCGGCATTGACGAGTTCACAGCCGTCATCAATCCGCCCGAAGCCGCAATTCTAGCCGTAGGCGCGATGACGCCGAAGCCCGTCGTTCGTGATGGCGAGATAGTGGTCAGACAGTTGATGCGCGTAACGATGTCCTGCGATCACAGGGTCATTGACGGCGCTACGGGCGCGCGATTTCTTCAAACTTTCAAACGCATACTTGAAAACCCACTCTATCTTATCGTCTGAGCGCGGCGGTCGTGCTATGAAAACGGGCGCATACGGCAGGCGCGGCGGCGCAGCCCCTCATCTTGCGCTCATAATCGTACAAATTGTATTCGGGACATGGCCCATCGTCGGCAAAATAGCCTTGCGCGCTCTGCCAAGCACAGGGTTGGTCGCATTCCGCGTGGGCGGCGCTGCAATCGCCTTCTTGCTTCTTCGAACGATTGTCGGGCGCGTGGAAATAGAGAGCCGTAGAGACTATTTCCTGATAGCTCTTTACAGCTTGCTAGGTGTCGTCCTCAACCAGTTTCTCTTCGTCAAAGGTCTTTCGCTTTCTACTGTCATCAATTCTACATTGATCGGAACGACCATTCCCGCCTTCGCGCTTCTAATCAGCATAGCTCTGGGTTTCGATTCCATGTCATGGCGCAAAGCGCTAGGTATTGCTCTTGCGGCTTGCGGCGTAATTTATCTGGTTGACCCGCTGCGGGCAGATTATTCAGGCGGGCACACCGTTGGCAATCTTCTGCTGCTCGCCAACTCTGTGGCCTATGGCGCTTACATAGCCATCTCGAAAGATTTGGTGAAGAAATATGGAGCGCTGACCGTCATCACATGGATATTTGTATTCGGAACACTCGTTACTATCCCGGTCGGCGGGTACGAGATGACGCAAACTTCGCTTCAGAACGCAACCATGCAGACGTGGATTGCCGTCGCATACATAATCCTTGCGCCGACAGTTGGCTGCTACTATCTGAACGCCTGGGCGCTTGCGCGCGTAGAGCCTAGCACCGTAGCTGTCTACGTCTACCTGCAACCTCTGATAGCATTCGCCCTGGCGCCCTGGATTTTGCAGGAGACATGGAACAGGCGAACGTGGGTCGCAACCCTGCTCATCTTCGCGGGCGTCGCGCTCGTCATAAGCCGCACGAAGAGCAAGGCCATAGAAGAGATGTCGGAGCACCCCGAAGCAATGAGCCACTGAAGAAAGTGCAGAATGCAGAATGATGAGTAATGAACAAGAAGAGGTTGTCTTTAATTCATCACTCTGCACTCTGCATTCTGCATTCTGCACTGCTCTTCCTATGCTCTTTTCACGACTCGAACATTCGGCTTTGCCTCTTCGTCGGCTAGCTTTCTCAACTCGAAGAGCTTCATCAGCGCTTCGACGGGCGAAAGCGAGTTGATGTCTGTGGCAATAAGCTCGCGTGTGATTCTGGATTGACGTTCAGGTGATTGCGAACTGTCCGGCGCAGTTTCTTTCGTAGAGCTTTTCTCTTTAGCTTCGTAGTGGATAAGAAGCTCTTCTGCGCGCCGAACCACAGGGCGAGGCAGTCCGGCCAGTTTCGCTGCATACACGCCATAGCTTTTCTCTGTCCCGCCCGGACTAATCCTGTATAGAAAGACAAGCTCGCTTCCCTCTTCAGCTATCTCAACATGAAAATTCATGAGACGCGGCAGGACATCTTCAAGTTCGGTCAACTCATGATAGTGAGTGGCAAATAGCGTCTGTGAACGAACGCCGGGGTGATTGTGTATGTATTCAAGAACAGCGCGAGCAACCGATAGGCCGTCGTAGGTGGAAGTGCCGCGCCCAAGCTCGTCCAGAAGTATCAACGAGCGCGGCGTCGCGTTGTGAAGAATCTGCGCGGTCTCGATCATCTCTGTCATGAAAGTCGATTCGCCGCTGCCCAGACGATCATAAAGACCTATGCGTGTAAAAATGCGGTCGCATATACCAAGCCTTGCTTCTCGCGCAGGAACGAAGCAGCCCGCCTGAGCCATTAACACAATCAACGCGGCCTGTCGCAGGAATGTTGATTTGCCGGACATGTTCGGCCCGGTTATCAGGGCTATCTGCGGCCCGGTGTCGCCTCCAAGCTTCATGTCATTAGCCACGAAAGGATGCTCGGCAAGGATTCTCTCAAGCACTGGATGGCGGCCATCTTTAATTTCCAGACCGGCGGTTTCAGAGATGATTGGACGAACGTAGTTGAACTCACGAGCAATTTCAGCGAATGAAGCGATTACGTCAAGGTACGCGAGCGTGCTCGCGGCAGCAAAAACTTCAGCGCGCGATTTGCCGACCTCTGAGCAGACCTGTCGAAACAGGCTCGCTTCCAACTCTGCGATTCTCTCCTGCGCGTTAACAACGAGCGCTTCGTACTCTTTCAATTCCAGCGTGATGAATCGCTCCGATTGTGCCAGAGTCTGCTTGCGCCTGTAATCTTCGGGGACTAGATGCAGGTTGGGTCTGGTTACTTCAATGAAATGGCCGAAGACCTTGTTGTAGCCAACGCGCAAACTTTTAATCCCCGTGCGTGCGCGCTCGCGCTGCTCCATCTCTGCCAGAAAAGTCCTGCCATCGCGCAGCAGCCCACGCAAGCGATCAAGCTCTTCCGAATAGCCCGCGCGGATTACGCCCACATGTTCAGAGGTACGCCTCGGCAATTCATCTGAAATAGCCGAGCGAACCAGTTTCGAGACATTCTCGCAAAGCGGCAGGCTCGCAAGCAGAGCGCCGAAACGCTTAGCTTCCCTCTGCAAAACTGAGCGTACACGCGGAATAGTTTCTAAACTCTGGCACAGGGCTAATAGCTCCTGCGCAGAGATTATCCTTGAGCGAGCGCGAGCCGAAAGCCGCTCAAGATCGTGAATCGTTGAAAGCGCCGCACGAATCTCAGCGCGCGCCCTGTCGCTCTCTACGAACCACGCTACATGCTCTTGACGTTGCACAATCTCTGCAACATCAAGTAAGGGCTGGCGCAGCCAGCGGCGCAAAAGTCTTCCGCCCATAGCCGTCTCAGTTTTGTCCAGAGTAGCCAGCAGGCTCACGCACCCGGCGTCCACGTCGAAAATCTCAAGACTCCGAACGGTCTGCGTGTCCAGCGTCATGAAGCTATCTGTCTGGTATCTGGCTAGACGTATGAGTTGATCAGATGAGTCGTTCCGCGTTTCCTGAAGATAGGTCAGTATAGCGCCAGCCGCTCGAACTGCGAGCGGCCATTCGCTCAGGCCGAAAGGTTTCAGGCTGCGCGCACCGAAATGTCTGAGAAGCGTCGAGCGGGCGTTGTCGTAAGCAAAAACGGGATCGCGTAGCCGCGTTACGAATCCGGGCAGCGCGTCGCTTTCTGCCTCCGCGCCTGTTTTAGATACGAGCACTTCTGAAGGCGCAATGCGCTGCAATTCAGGGAGCGCATCTGTAGCATCAAGCTCAGTCGCTGCGAATTCCCCTGTGGACACGTCCGCATATGCTATGCCAGCACGCTTTCCATCAATCACTATACCTGCGAGAAAATTGTTGGCCTTGCTTTGAAGAAGTCCCGGCTCAATTATAGTTCCGGGCGTAACTACGCGCACAACGTCTCGCTCAATCAGATTGCGCCCCTGCTCGCCCTTCGTAGGTGTCGCGCTCAGTTGCTCGCAGATGGCAACGCGGTGGCCGCAGGAGATCAATTTTGAGAGGTGGCGCTCCAGACTGTGATACGGAATCCCCGCCAGTGGCACGCGCATGTTCTTGCCCATTGGCTTCGAGGTGAGAACTATGTTCAATTCTTTCGATACAAGGCGCGCGTCGTCGTCGAATGTTTCGTAGAAATCGCCTATGCGGAAAAGTAGTATCGCGTCCGGGTGGCGACGCTTTATCTCAAGATACTGTTTGTGCAGCGGAGTATTGGCCGTCATCACTCGAAGATTTTCGTCAAAAGCTCTTCGACCGATGTGAGGGCGCGGTGAAGTTTATGAAGTTGCTCGAAGCTCATGATTGAAGTCACGCGGCCTATTTCGTGAAAAGCCCCGGTGCGCGCCATGCTCATAGAGCGAAGCGCCCGGTTCGTATCTCGCTCGCTTGCGATGATTAGGAAAGGTTTTGAACGCTGCGCTTCATATGCTCGTTTCAGTTTCGCAAGCGCCGCATCAATGTTTCCCTTGTGCTGCACCTCGAAGACGTGGCTCAGACGCGGGCTTGTTTCGT
>DATHJK010000007.1:0-5997 GCA_035316225.1 Pyrinomonadaceae bacterium | reverse complement strand
CATCCGGATGCTCAACTTGATCAAAATTGAAGACCACTGCCGGGCGCGAAAGAGCGTCCAGCAAGCCGGGCGCTAAAGTGGTATCGACTTGAAAAAGCGGGGCCGAGCGTCTTGTAGAAAATAGAACTCGCCCGCTCTTTCCAACTGCGTCGTTCAATAGATTAAGGAGCGACGCGGGGACAACGGCAGACATGCTTACGGTTTTCAGAAAATCACGACGTTTAAATTTGAACATAGAGACCTCTCTTTTGTAGCGAGTGCAGAAATGGCACTGGTTTGAGGACATAGTAGCGAGTAGAGACTGCTACTTTGTGCTTTTAAGTCGGACGGCTAGATTACGGAAACAAACGGTAACGTTGAAAGCGCGGTTAACAGGATGCTACGCCCGGTGGCGCGGGCCGCGATGTACGAAGTGCAGTAGAAACAACCGTTTTTTCTACTTAATAAATTTAAGCTCTACGGTGTCTACCGGGTTAGCAGTGCGCGCATTCTATGGCCGAAGGATATTAACTGTCAATGTTTTACTGACGAGCTTAAATGAAGGTAATGAGGGAGAATACTCTATCAAGTGGACTATGCAAGTTTTTTCTCGAACCTCACCAAACCTAACCGCGCGAAACTTCTAAGAAAGGCGGCTAAACTTGAGTTAAACCGCCCGTTGCAAATCTCACCAAACCCCGGCAAATTCAGCCCGTTATATTATTTGAGACAAAAGACTAGAACTCATCTCATAAATAGTCTAGTGTTGCTGGAAGCCAGATAGACATTGGAGCAACGTGATGCTGCAACTATTTATGGGACGGCTTCCAGCAAAAATTTAGTGATGAACTACTTTGAAAATATGAGGCTGGTAAACACTATCTCTTAGTCTCTAACATATGACACTGCTAAAAATTCGGGCATTAGAGTATTTAATGAAGATCAACCGAGCGCCCTCTTCTAAAACTTTTTGAGAGAAGGAAATTTGCGAAATGAAGATACTCGTCACAGGGGCAAGCGGGCTAGTGGGAACAGCGCTTACCGAATCTCTCTCTTCAAAAGGTCATAAGGTTATGCGACTCGTGCGCTCTCAGCCCGTAAACGACTCGAATGAAATTAAATGGAACCCGCAGGCGGGCGAGATTGATGCTGGCAGGCTTGAGGGGCTGGACGCGGTTGTGCATCTGGCGGGCGAAAACATTTCAGAGGGGCGCTGGACAGATGAGAAGAAGAGACGAATAAGAGAGAGCCGCGTGAAGGGAACTCAACTGCTCTCGGAGACGCTTGCGCGAATGGAGCGGAAACCGCGTGTGCTCGTGGCAGCTTCTGCCATTGGCTTCTATGGCGACCGTGGCGCGGAGGTGCTGACGGAAAAGAGCGCGTCGGGGGACGATTTTCTTTCAGAAGTCTGCCGCGAGTGGGAGCTTGCAACGCGGCCTGCGTCTCAATCGGGAATACGTGTTGTGAACTTCCGAATAGGAGTCATCCTGAGCGACAAAGGCGGTGCGCTCGCCAAAATGATAACGCCTTTCAAGTTCGGGCTGGGCGGTAAGATTGGCAGCGGGGAACAGTATATGAGCTGGGTGGCTCTGGAAGATGTTGTCGGCGCGATTGAGTTCGCGTTTGAGAGCGAGAATCTGAGCGGGCCTGTCAATCTAGTTTCACCGAACGCTGTCACTAATCTCGAATTCACAAAGTCGCTCGGCGATGCGCTTTCGCGCCCCACATTCTTTTTCGTCCCGGCGTTTGCCGCGCGCGCAGCCTTTGGCGAGATGGCAGACGCGCTACTGCTTTCGAGCGCGCGGGTCGAGCCTGAGCGCTTGAAAGAGGCAGGCTATCAGTTCAAATATTCTGAGATCGAAAAAGCCCTACGGCACATACTTAAAAGCGCATGACAAAAGAAGGCAGGCGCGAAATAGATTCGTTTCGCGCCTGCCTTCCTTGCCTCTTATCTACAACAACACAGGCTAGTCAGTCATTGAACTGCCGGAACCCGTATTCAGTTACCGGCTACGAAGAGGTGGCCTGCGTTCTGCGAGTAGACTCTTCCGCTGGTGTCCATGGAGGTCGGCGTGTAGGCCGCGCCGAGCGCCAGTTGCTGAAAAATCTTCTTCTTGAGCGTGCCGCCCTGATTGATTGCGAAGAGATTGCCGTCTTCGCTATTGGCATAGACTATGCCTTTTGAGTCAATGAGCATCTGGTTGACGCACCACTCGAAACCGTTCGGGTGATCGCTCACACAGGTCACAGAACCGTCCGGCTGGCGCGTGCATGAGAGTGTGTTGGTGTTCTGGAAACTCCATTCAATGCCCAGGTTTTGGTTGAGTTGCGTGATGAAGTATGCCTCTGGATTGTTCGGGTAGGTGGCCGTGCGATCCGGCGGGCAGACAGTATCATCGCTACAGTAGGAGCCGACATCGCCGTAATGGTTGTTCTTGGTGACGACCGAGTAAGTTCCTCCGTGCGAGTAGATGCCCGGCGTGATGTCCCATCCGAAGTTGAAAGCCCCTAAAAACTGTCCCGTAGAGCTAAAGTGCAGCAGGTGTCCCTGCGCCCAGTTGTAGCGCGTGTAAGCCCCGAATAAGACGCTGCCATCGGGCGCTACCGTAGGCGAGGCCGAAGAATCGTCCAGAACTCGCATAGGAGGAGGTTCGTTCGTGTCGGGAACAACACCAGGGTGCGCGCCTACGCTGCAACCGCCGGGCGTACCGTTCAAAGGCAGCACAGAAGTGCTGGAATTTGTCCCATCGTTGCAGCCATCATTGACAAGGCCGCGCAAAGAGGCCGCCCACTTCGGCGTCAGGTTGGAGTTGACCGCGATCAGATAGTTGTAGCGCGTAACGAAGTGACCACGGCTAACGGTGTAAATGGTTCCGTCAGGAGCAATCGCCGGAGCAATGTTGAGAGCAGCGCGTTGCGAGCCGCATGTCGTCGTAGGAGCAACTGCGTCTGGACTCGGCGGCCAAGGCGGAGGCGTAGCGAATCCGGCTTTGCACTGATCGTTCCCGCCGGGAACGCCCGGAGTCGTAGAGAGCAGCGAAGCGTAGGTCGCTTTGCTGGTCGCGTTGCCGGGCGTGACCTTGACTAGCCATGAGCCTTGGGCGTCGTTTGCATAGAAGTCTGTGTCATTGGCGTGAAGACGCACGACGTTATAGTAGATGTTGCCAGAGCTATCAGCGCTGATAGGCGAGGCGGTGTAGGTGTTGTTGTCAATGTTGTTTCCGAACGGATTGATGCGTGTGATGACGCTGCCGTTCGCGGGGTTCACTCTGTAGACGGTTCCGCCCGCTGCCGGGATGTAGATCGAGCCGTTGGCTAGAGCAGGATGAAAGACAGGCTCCCAGAAATCGAACGCAGAGCCGGGCGCTTTCCAATCGCTCTGGAAAGACCAGGCTTGAACAAGCTGGTTGCCCACCCACGTAAATTTATTCTCGCCCCATATCTGCGTGGCGTAGCTGTTTATGCTGTAGGTGCCGCTTTTGTATTCCATGTAGACGTTGTTGCCGTCAACAAGTGGTACTTGATAGTGTGCCAGAAGATCGCCGTCGTTGGCAGCTACTTCGTCGGGAACAAGCGGGTCGTAAACGATGTTGACGAGGTTCTCGTTGAGATTCTGGCCTTTCACGTTAATCGAGCCAGTGTGTTGTGGATCACGCCCCCACTGGGGCCACGCTTGCGCGAAAACGTTGGTAAGCCCTAGAGTCAGATTGCACACTGCAAAAAGCAGTACGCACACGGAAGTCCGCATGAAGATTCTTCTTGGGTGATTCATCGGGAAACTCTCCTTTGTGAGATGAAGAATCAATTCCAAAGTGCTTTACGCCCTATCAATGATCTGAGGTGAGCTACTCAACAGAGCCGCAAGGGCACAGAGTACGCGAAAGAAGGCGTTCTCCTCACTCTGGTTTTGGAACAGATTCTACGGTCAAGTACAGGCGGGGGATTTTGCTCCCTCGCAGGGTGGCTAATTTCTCTACATGCACCTAAGAGGAGGTGAAGTGACGTGTAGGAAAATATCTGAAACGTTCTAGCGAGGGGTGTTTCGGGTTTCAGCTTGGATTAAGGTGAACTAACCCTGACGCCCGACAGGACGCCAGCCTCAGTCTGGTTAGAAAAATTTCTCCCACTAAAACCGATCTGCTGCGAGTTTTCGTTCAACAGTTCAAGCTGGATGGCTCGATTACTCAGCACGCAGATTGACATGACTCAGGCAAGAAATTCCTGGTTAAAAGTCAGCGAGGAGACTTCAATAGCCCTGTAGTCTTAGAGGCGGACGCAGACTAGTCCCGTTAAGGTAAGCTGTCAAGAAAAAAGTGTTGGCCGAGTGTGCTGTGGCGATTCTTAATTATTAAGGAGCAGTGCTCTACTCATACAGAAGGCAATGACTCAAGCTCTTTTCGTCGGGAAAATTCTTCGAGTGCGTCGAAAACATCGAGCGCATAGCGCACGTTGTTAAATGGCGCAGAGACCTGCACGCCCTGAATCGAATCGCGCACCTCAAGCAGCAGCTCGCGCGCAATCTGCAAGCCTTCCTCGCGCCCGGCCTCTTTGCCTTTCTCTGAACTCTTCCTCATGCGCTCCATGATTGAGGGAGTGACGCGAACGCCCGGCACTTCGTTGTGAAGAAACTCCGCGTTGCGATACGAGACAAGCGGCCAGATGCCCGCGACTATAGGAATCTTCACATGCTCTATGCGTTTGAGAAAATCGCGTAGCTGCTCTGTGTCGAAAACGGGCTGAGTGATGGCATACTGCGCGCCCGCTTCCACCTTGTACTCGAATCGCTTTATCTCTTCGTCCAGATTGATAGCGCCGGGGTTGACGCCTACGCCTATGCAGAAGGCTGTGGGCTTTCCGATTGGATTGTTGCCCAGATCAAGTCCGTGATTGAGCTTGTTAACCATGTTGGTCAAACCGATTGAGTCAATGTCGAATACTGCGGTTGATTCCGGGTACGGCCCCATCTTCGGCGGATCGCCCGTAATCAGTAGAAGATTGCGAAGGCCAAGAGCGGCTGCGCCCAGCAGGTCTGACATCATTCCAAGAAGATTCCGGTCTCGACAGCAGTAGTGAAGTACGGATTCCATTCCAATCTCGCGTTCGACCAGCACGGCTGTCGCCTGTGCGCTCATGCGCGACTGTGCGCGAGGCCCGTCAGGGATGTTCACGCCGTCAACGCCCACTTCTTTCAGCAGCCTTATAGAGTCCAGCGTCTTCTGAGCGTCGCATCCTTTCGGCGGCAGAACTTCGACGGTCGTTACAAATTCGCCGCGCGTAATCTTGCGCGACCAGTTAGACCGCTCTTCGGGCGCAACGACCTGTATGTCTGCCGGGGCAAGCTCTTGCGTGCGTGCTGCCGTCGAGCGCGGAAACGCAGAGCGCTGCTTTCGAGGGCTTGATGCGCGCACTGCATCCGAGATCAGCTTGATGTGAGCGGGGGTCGTGCCGCAGCAGCCGCCAATGAATTTCGCGCCCGACTGAATCAGACGCTTTGCGAACTTCGCCATGTACTCTGGCGAGCACATGTAGAACTGTCGCCCCTGCACGTCGCGCGGCAATCCTGCGTTAGGTTGCGCAGAGAGTTTTTTGCTCGTCGCGTTGCGCATCTTTTCTATAGCGGAGAGAACTATGGCAGGGCCTACGCCGCAGTTTAATCCGATAACGTCCGCGCCCCATTCATCCAGTCGCGCCGTGAAAAGTTCCGGCGTCGTTCCGTAGGAAGTGTTGCCGTCAGTGAGAATGGTCATCTGCGCGATGATGGGCAGATCGGAAAGCTCGCGCACGGCGCGGATGGCCTGACGCATGGCGGAGACATCGGAGAAGGTTTCCAGCACAAACAGATCAACCCCGCCTTCAAGCAAGGCTTCGACCTGCACCTTAAACATGTCCTTGGCTTCGTCGAACGAGGTTGGACCGTAGGGTTCAATGCGCAAACCCAACGGGCCAATGGCGCCGGCAACGTATGCGCGTTCGTCCGCCGCCGCGCGGGCGATGCGTGCGGCGTTAATATTTATTTCC
>DATHJK010000006.1:0-3987 GCA_035316225.1 Pyrinomonadaceae bacterium | reverse complement strand
CGTCCAGAAGCAGTATGTCTGTCTTCTCGCCGGAGAGTACGCCAGCCTGCACAGCAGCGCCGACAGCAACCACTTCATCCGGGTTCACGCTCTTGTTAGGCTCTTTCCCGAAAAAGCCCTTGACCATCTCCTGAACTTTCGGGATACGTGTAGAGCCGCCGACCAGAACTATCTCGTCAATCTTATTCGCATCAATGCCCGCGTCCTTGATTGCCTGCTCAACCGGCGGCATCAGCCGCTTCAGGATAGGGTCAATCAACTGCTCGAACTTGGCGCGAGAGAGTTTCATTACGAGATGCTTCGGGCCAGACTGGTCAGCAGTGATGAAGGGCAGGTTGATCTCCGTCTCCATCGTGCTTGATAGCTCAATCTTCGCTTTCTCTGCGGCCTCTTTCAATCGCTGCAAGGCCATCTTGTCGTTCGACAGATCAATGCCCTGATCGCGCTTGAACTCTTCAACGATCCACTCTATGAGGCGTTCGTCAATATCGTCGCCGCCCAGGTGCGTGTCGCCGTTTGTGGATTTCACTTCGACCACGCCCTCGCCGACTTCCAGTACGGAGATGTCGAAGGTTCCGCCGCCGAAGTCAAAGACAGCGATGGTCTCATCCTTCTTCTTGTCTAAACCGTAGGCGAGAGCCGCAGCCGTAGGCTCGTTGACGATGCGCATCACTTCAAGGCCAGCGATCTTGCCAGCATCTTTTGTCGCCTGGCGCTGCGCGTCGTTGAAATAGGCGGGGACTGTGATAACGGCCTTGTCAACTTTCTGTCCCAGATAATCCTCTGCGGCCTGCTTCAATTTCTGCAAGATCATCGCCGAAATCTCAGGCGGCGACCAATCCTTGCCGCCCGCATAGACGCGCACGTCGCCGTTGGAAGCGGCCTGAACTTTGTAAGGGACTTGCTTGATCTCCTCTGTCACCTCGTTGAAGCGACGCCCCATGAATCGCTTGATCGAATAGATTGTGTTCTCAGGGTTGGTGACGGCCTGACGCTTTGCGACCTGCCCGACCAATCGGTTGCCGTCCTTTGCAAAGGCCACGACGGAAGGCGTGGTGCGCCCGCCCTCGGAGTTTGTGATGACGGTAGGCTCGCCACCCTCCATAACGGCCACCACAGAGTTGGTCGTGCCCAGGTCAATTCCTATAATCTTACTCATTTCCAATTAATCTCCAATTGTTTGATTGGCCGCCCGGCTCGAAAGTTCAAGGCCGAGACAGCCCCTAAATGCGCCAGCCGCTCTTACTTTCAGTCGCAAGCGCTTCTTGGATGAAAACGCTGACGAGATATGTTTAGTTTCAGGTTGAACGCACCCTTAATATAATACCTGAGTCTGTCTTTGTCAACTTTTATTTTAAGCTTCATCGCAAGCTTTGCGGTTTGATTAAACTCTTAAATACTAAGGTTTTAGAAGCCAGAAAGTCGATTCGCTTAAGGTAGCCGGGACATCAATCGCTCTGTCCGCGCTCCTCGTTGAGCAGGCGCGAGACGAAGAAGACGTAGTGTACGCCGGAGATAACAGCAAGGGCGAAGACTGTGGTGTAGACGGTCGGGAGATAGCCGCTCAAGATTGGGAACCGTGCGGCAATGAGTATGGCTGCGATGGCTATTATCTGAACGACGGTGCTGATTTTGCCCGGAAGCGAAGGGCGGAAGCCGCGAAAGCCTGTCATCATATTGATGGCCGCAGCGCCTACTATTATGAATACATCGCGGCTGATAACGGTTGCCGTGACCCAGAAGGGGACAGGGAAGTGGCGCGGCAGGGGTTTCGGATTGATGGCGGGCAGGGAGAGGACTATGAAAGAGGTGACAAGCAGAAGTTTATCTGCAATCGGATCAAGAATCCTGCCCAGTTGTGAACTTTGGTCGAAGCGGCGTGCGAGCAGTCCATCAAGCCCATCGGTCACGCCCGCTATGGCGAAAACGGCGAGCGCCCATACGAATTTCTGGTAGAAGAGCAGCGAGACGAATACGGGAATCAGCCCCATGCGAAACATGGTCAGCAGATTCGGAACCGTTATGACTCTCGATGAAGACATCAGGACAGTGATAAGTGATGAGTGATAAGTGATAAGAAAGAGCCGAATACAGAAATAGAGGAGTCAGTAGCCGGAAGGTAATACTCTTATCTTCCGACTTCTGTCTCCTTCTTCACTTATAACTCATCACTGTTTTCTAAGTTCTAGCAGGGAGACTTCGGGCGGGGAGCCGTAGCGTATGGGTAGAACGACCGTGCCTAGACCGCGCGTGACGTAAATCTGAGTTCCGCCCTGTCTCCCAAGACCTCTGAGCAGACGGCGGCGCGGTCGTCCAGAAGGCTCGCGCTCGGAACGAAGCGTGACCTGGCCGCCATGCGTGTGCCCGCTCAGGACAAGATCCACTCCGGCGCGCGCCGCACGTCGCAATATGACAGGGTTATGCGCCAGCAGAAGCTTCATCTCGTCCGCGCTCGATCCGGCCAGTGCCAGCGGCAAATCTTCCATCCCAACCATAGTGTCATCCACCCCGGCCAACCAGAAGCTAGCTCCGCGCGCCTCGAATCGCATGCCCTCATTTACTAGCACGCGCATGCCTGCCAGCGTGAATAAATCTGTGATAAGCGAGGCATCCACCCAATGGTCGTGGTTGCCTAGGACTGCGTAAACACCGTGGCGCGCACGCAGGCGTCCTAGCATCTCTGCGCATGGTGCTGCGTAGGCGCGCTCGTGCGAAACGTAATCGCCCGTCAGAGCGATCAGGTCAGGCTCAAGGCTGTTAGCGGTCTCGACTGCGCGCCGAATCTGCTCGCTTCCGGTGAACGGGCTGTGGTGAACGTCCGAGAGTTGTACTATGCGAAAGCGGTCTAGCTCGCGCGGCAGGCGGCGCAAAAAGATTTCTCGCCGCTCGACCGTGAGCATGTAAGGCTCTGCCAGAGCTGTGCGGGCTATCTGCGAGATGCCTGCTGCAAAGGCGCGCAAAGGCGTTGACGATGAGACGCCGCTCCGGTGTCCGCGCGATAAAGCGGCGCGCTCTCTCCAGACTGAATTTGCCATGCTTAAAGTATTTGTAGGATTGCTTATTTCAGAGAGCTTGCGCCATCTATTGCTCAAAAGCGAGGGGACGCTCACCCTTTATAAAGCCCGCGCATTATACAGGGCAAAGGTAAAAAGGCAAAGGGCAAAAGCGAGAAAAGCCGCCCGCCGGAAATTGCCTCTTAGCGCTACTGATTTTGCCGTTCTATTACGAGAGCAGAGGGGCACAAACAGACGATAAAGACCGGGGCAAAAGGGGGAATGTGAAGAAGGGGAAAAGGGAAAGAGCCTGCTTTTACAAGATCGAAGAAGCTCGCAGCTTCGTAAAGAGAGATAGTGGCTCACCTGCTTAACTGAACAACATAGGCTCGGTCTCTTTCGTCTTCCTCTTTTTTGATGATATTGCGCCCGGATGCTCTGCGAGGTGTTCGGCGTTTAGGCCGAGAGCGCGCAAATGTGCGGCAAACTTCGTAGAGCCGTGCATTGTGATAATTCTCTGCGCGTGGGATGCGCGAGCTAGATGTACAAGCTCGTCGAAGTCAGCGTGATCCGAAAGCGGCAAGACCAAATCCACGCCCTTGTACCTGTAAGGCGCGCTTTTATGGAGCGCCCATCCTGTGAGCATGATGACATAGCGCCGTTCGATATTGGTTATCATAGGCTGCTTGCGGCAGCCGGGCGGAGCAATCAGCACGCGCCCGCGCAGGTGCTCGCGGTCGTATCTTTCGTACTTGCCGGAAAACTGCACGCCGAGTTCCCTGTAAATCTCCGACATATTCCACACAGCGCCATGCAGCGTCACGCGGTAATCGTTCCTGAGAAGAAGCTCAAGCGCTTCCTGGCTTTTGCCCAGAGCGTAAGCCAGAACCACAGGCACACGATCATCCGAGAGCGCGCGGTCAACCGCCGCGTAGAGTCTGGCTACTGTCACAACGTCCGGCGGAAAGCTGTACAGGGGATCGCCGAAAGTTGA
>DATHJK010000005.1:0-4179 GCA_035316225.1 Pyrinomonadaceae bacterium | reverse complement strand
TGGGTTAATCCAATTACATGTTGACGTGCTCACTCCATCTAATTCATCCCTCATCCCTCCGCCCTCATCCCTTATGAATGTTGCCATCATCGCCGCCGCCGGGGAGGGGAAGCGGTTCGGGGCGAAACGCGCAAAGCAATTTCTGGAGCTTGCGGGCGCGCCCGTCATCGTTCACACGCTCCGTCGCTTTGAGGAGTGCGCTGAAGTTCATGAAGTGATCGTTGTATTGCCAGCCGTGGATGCAGCGAGGTTCGTTGGTCTGGCGGGCAAGTACGGTTTGAGAAAGGTCGCGCGCGTTGTTGCGGGCGGCGCTACGCGAGCCGAATCGGTGCTCAGAGGTCTTCAGGCGATTCGCAGCGCGACGGCGCAAATCGTAGCCATTCACGACGGCGTGCGCCCTCTGGTGACGGCGGAAGAGATTACCAGAACCGTTCGAGCCGCTGAAGAGAGCGGCGCGGCAGTGCTGGTTGCGCCGGTCGTTGACACCATCAAAGAAGTTCAAGACGAAAAAGTAATACACACGCTCGAACGCGCACGCCTGCGTCGCGCGCTCACGCCGCAATGCTTTCGCTATTCTCTGCTACGCAGAGCTTACGAAGAAGCAGGCGCAAGCGCTGCGGAAGCAACCGACGAAAGCGCGCTCGTAGAGCGTCTGGGCGTCGTCGTCACAACAGTTGAAGGCGACCCGCGTAATATCAAGATCACTCGCCCCGAAGACATTGCTTTAGCGGAAATAATTTTGAAACAGAGGCCAGAGGTCAGAGGTTAGAGATCAGTGAACTGCTTTAACTAACCTCTAACCTCTAACCTCTAACCTCTTCTATGTTTCGAGTCGGAATAGGCAACGACATGCACAGGCTGGTTGAGGGGCGGCCTCTCATCATTGGCGGTGTGCATGTGGAATCGGAGCGCGGCGCGGAAGGCCATTCTGATGCGGACGTGCTGGCTCATGCGATAACGGATGCGATTCTCGGCGCGCTGTGCGAAGGCGATCTTGGGGTTCACTTTCCTGATCGTGACCCAAGATGGAAGGATGCCGATAGCCTTGATCTGCTGGCGCGCGTCGTGTGGCTGGCCGGGGAGCGAGGCTTTCATGTTGTGAACGTTGACGCGACCGTGATGCTGGAACGCCCCAAGCTCAGGCCGCACGTCGTTGCTATAAGAGAGAATCTGGCAAACACTCTGAAGATTGATTGCGGGTGTGTGAGCGTTAAAGCGAAGACCGGGGAAGGACTGGATGCAGTCGGGCGCGGAGAGGCTGTGACGGCGCAGGCAGTGATTCTACTGGAGCAGGATCAAAAGATTGCTTAGACCACAGGACATTATCAGAAAGAAGCGTGACGGCGGCACGCTCACGCGCGAAGAGATTGAGTTCTTCGTTCGCGGCGCGGCAAATGATGAGATAGCTGACTATCAATCATCGGCGCTGCTGATGGCCGTGTTTCTAAACGGTATGAACGAAGAGGAGCAGAACGCGCTGACTCAGGCCATGCTCCATTCGGGCGAGATTCTTAACTTCTCAGAGATTCAGAAGCCGAAAGCCGATAAACATTCGACGGGCGGCGTAGGCGATAAGACCTCTTTGATTATCGCTCCGCTTGCGGCAGCCTGCGGGCTGTGCGTGCCCATGATTTCGGGGCGTGGATTGGGGCACACAGGGGGCACGTTAGACAAACTGGAATCCATTCCGGGCTACAGAGTCAGACTTTCCCTCGAAGAGTTTCGTTCCACGCTTGAGCGAATAGGATTCGCCATGATGGGGCAGACCGCAGAGCTTGCGCCCGCAGACAAAAAGCTCTACGCGCTTCGTGACGCTACCGCCACGGTCGAAGCCATTCCTCTAATAGTCGCTTCGATAATGTCAAAAAAACTTGCCGCAGGTCTGGATACTCTCGTGCTTGACGTGAAGACAGGAAGCGGCGCTTTCATGCGCGATGAAGAGGATGCTATGAAACTCGCACGCGCTCTGGTCGGCACAGGAAATTCGTGCGGGGTGCGCACGGAAGCTCTCATCACGGACATGAATCAGCCCCTGGGGCAGGCGGTCGGGAACGCGCTCGAAACGAAAGAGTGCATAGAGATAATGCGAGGCGAAGCAGCGGAGGGCGCGCGACCCGTCCTGGAGCTTTCCGTCGAGCTAACGGCGAGAATGCTGACCAACTCCGGTCTCGAAAGCTCGCTCGATGCGGCGCGCGAGCGAGTTCACAAAGCTCTGGATGACGGCTCGGCTCTCGAATGTTTCCGAAAAAATGTAGAGGCGCAAGGCGGCGATGCGCGTGTGTGCGATGAACCCGGAAAAGTTTTGGATTTGAAACTTGGCGGGGTTAAGGTAGAATCGCGGCGAAAAGGATTTATCAATAGAATTGATGCGGCTGAGATAGGGTTGGCCGTGGCTGCGATTGGCGGTGGCCGCGTGCGTGTGGAAGATAGGATTGACCCGGCTGTAGGGTTCATCGCTGAAGCGAAGATAGGCGACCGCATCGGCGACAGTGAAAGTCTTGGAGCGCTCTATTGCCGTAGTGAATCTCAGTTTGAAGAAGCGTCGGCGCGCATTCGTGCTGCTTACGAGATAAATGATGAGCCGCCACAAACTCTCCCGAAATTAATCAAGGGAGTTATTTCGGTATGAAACTATCTCTTGCTCTTCTTCTGGTTTGCCTGTGCGTAGTCGCGCTTGCTGGCTTCGCGTGCCGCACGCCCTCAAGCTATGCAACCGCAGACGACCACAGCAAGATTCACGTAGGCATAGTCTTCGACATTGGCGGCAAAGACGACCGCTCGTTCAACGCAGCGGCGTGGGCTGGCGTCAAGTGCGCTGAGACCGGACTTTGGCCCAGCGGCGAGCCTTGCGGGAAACCTAAGCTGGACATAGTGCTGCGCGACGTTGAACCGGGCAACCCGACTTCGATTGAGCCTGCCATGCGCGCGTTCGCAGAGCGCCACTATGATTTGATTATCGGCGTGGGGTTTGCGCAAGCGCCAATCATGGAACAGGTAGCCCGCGACTATCCGAACATTAACTTTGCAATCGTTGACGGTGCAAGCAATCTGCCCAACGTCGCATCGCTGGTCTTCCGCGAGCATGAAGGCTCTTTCCTTGTGGGCATGATTGCCGCGAAGACATCTAAATCGGGAACGATTGGATTCATAGGCGGCATGGACATCCCGCTCATTCACCGGTTCGAGACGGGCTATGAAGAGGGCGCTCGCGCCGTCAACCCGAACATCCGCATTATTCAAAATTACGTAGGCGTCACAGACGGCGCATGGAACAATCCGGGCAAAGGCAAAGAACTGGCGTTGGCCCAGATAGGCAAAGGCGCGGACGTGATATTCACAGCCGCAGGCAACTCAGGTCTGGGAGCATTCGATGCCGTGGAACAGGCAGGGAGCCAGAACGGTCGCGCCAGAAACTTCGTCATAGGCGTTGACTCCAATCAGAACGGCGTCAAGCCGGGCTTCGTTCTGACCAGCATGGTCAAGCGCGTTGATAACGCCGTCTATGACATAGTAGGACAGGTCGTCAATCATCAATTCAAGGGCGGCTCCCACGTATTCGGTCTGGCCGAGGATGGCGTAGGCTACGCCATGGACGACAACAACCGCTCGCTGATTTCGCCCGAAATAATTCTCGAAACCGAGGCTGCTAAGCAGAAGATAATCAACGGACAAATCAAAGTCACAGACGCAATGGCGCAATAAAGAAGAGGTTAGAGGTCAGAGGCTAGAGGTCAGTAAAAGCCTTTGACTAACTTCTAACCTCTAGCCTCTGACCTCTAATAATGCTTGAACTCAGAAACATAACGAAGCGCTTCGGCGATGTGCTTGCGAATGACCATGTGAACATCAAGGTCAGGACCGGGACTATCCATGCCATTGTGGGCGAGAACGGCGCGGGCAAGTCAACGGCTATGCGCATCGCTTACGGCTTCTACACGCCGGATAGCGGCGAGATTCTGGTTGACGGCGAAGTACATGAAATCCGCACTCCACACAACGCGATTGCTCTGGGCATAGGCATGGTTCACCAGCACTTCATGCTGGTCGAGCCTATGACGGTCGCTGAAAATATTGTGCTCGGCGCGGAGCCGGGCGGCGCTACGGCGCTCGATCTGGATAAGGCTGCGTCCGAGATTCGCGCGCTCTCGGACGAGTTCAAGCTGGCGGTTGACCCGAACG
>DATHJK010000004.1:0-11150 GCA_035316225.1 Pyrinomonadaceae bacterium | reverse complement strand
CCGAAGAGACATGCATGTCTGCATCAAGCAAAGAGCGCGAGCGGGTCGGCGCGCTTCGCCCGGTTGAAAGCGCTCCGATCCTGCTCGCAGCCGTGCCGGTTGCGATGGCGCTTTGACTGGCAGCCAGTTCCGGTCTAACACCGTCGTCATGCGTTGAAGTTGAGTAAGAGGCCGCAACGGCGGAAGCATCACCCATCGGTAGCAGTCCGTCTATAGCTGCTTCGATGGATGGCTCGCCGGGCGATAGCTTGAGTTGTGCAGCAACCTCTACAGCAATCATCAAGCGGCAACGTAAGATGTCCGCACGATCAAGCGCAGAGTGCGGAATCTCGTGCGCAAGTTCGCGCACCATGCGGTCAATCTCATCCACCGAAATTTCCGGCGCGCGAAGAGGAGTATGCCCGGCGGCTTTCAGCAGATGCTGTCGCCATGCTTCCAGCGAAACTTGATTGAAAGATGAAAGGCGCGCCTCCAACACGCCCTGCTCTCGCCACGCAAACAGCAGCCGCAATAAGGCGCTGGCGCGTCCCGAATGTGCTGGCGGCTCAAAGACCTCTGCCATCTCCTCTTCAGCAGATTGATGGTCAGTTCCCGTTTCTTCGATTGTTAGGATGCGCGCTCTTTCAAGTGTCGCTTTGAGCGCGTTCTCGAAACGCTGGCTCAAGATGTGATGCGATGAAGCGATGTTGTAAGCAGAACCGCTACGCATCTCCGCTCCGGCGGCGACCAGTTCACTCATACGCACCGCAACGTTGATGCGCAACGGCGTGGTGATTTCGCACTCCGCATCATCGGGCAACATCAACGCGAGTTTTTTAGCCAGCAGTTCGGGCAGCGCATGAACGGCTGCGTCAACAATGGCCTGCGGCTCTGCGCCCCAGTTCCAACCGCCGTGGCGCACGACTCTTAGCGTGCAGTGCTGAATGTTTATGTCGGTCACGACGGCGCATTCTCATCAAGGTAAAAGTTTCAGCAGAGTTATGGGTTGATAGCCCACAGCGTAAGCCAGAACCAGATATGTGCCGTTGCTGAGGTTTCTGAGATTCAATTTCGCCTCTGTATTGTTTCCGGCAATCGGCTCAATCGCGCCTCTGACTATCTGTATATCCGACCCCGTATCGTCCTGTACCTGAACCCACACCTTTGTTTCAACTTGTACCGGCGACACCGTGACCGTCACTTCCGTTTGGGACAAAGCGACGGTAGCAGGCGGGGCTGCTGGCTGTGGCACCTGGTTATTATCAAGGCAGAAGATGCGAGCATCTTGCAGCACGCTTGCGTCGAACTCTCCGCTCAGCAAGTCAAGCTCTTCCATCGGCACAGGGAACTCTGCTTCGGTCAACTTAATATTCGCCGCATTAGTAGGGTCGCCTCCGAAGCGAACAAGTAGCTCATCGCCCGCCAGAGCTTTCAGGTCTTGAGCATCCTGTTGCTGCTTTACCTTTTTATCTGTAGGTTCATCGGCCATAGCCGCCCGCGTTGTCGCTGCGAGCACATGGCCTGTCTCTTTAAGAATGATGAGCGTCATCTTTTCTTTCATAGTTAGCTTCCTGTGGTTGCGAGCACGGACGCCACAACTACGTAGTCGCACAGAGCAGGCAGGTCGCTGATGTTTGTTGCTCCACCTCCCGCCAGCTTGAACCAACGAATGCGACAACGTACTCGACGATTACTGTCTACCGAACACTCAAGCGGAAAAGCGCCCCATATATCCGTTGTGTTAGGAGGCGTTGAGGGAGTGTGCAGCGTAAGATGAATGTTCAGCAGAACCTTTCCAGCGTCCACCTGATCTTGCGTGATGCCTACGGGCAGCGGCAAAAGGATGCCGTCCATAGCAATGCCCGACTGCATTTGTATGCTTCCGGGAGTGACGGCGCTCGAAAGTTTTCCTGTGATGGTCAGGTCTCCTTTCGAGTTGACGGTAAATACGGGCGTCACATCGCCCTGGCTGGTCAACTGACCGAACCGCAGCTGCCCGTTGTCGGTCTCATCAACGATTAGCCCCGGCTTGCCAGACTGATTCTGAGTACGTGTTCGCAGCGTCAAAGTGCCTGCGCGCGCCGCCACCTCGTCTGCCTGCACGCCCGCATAGCGTGGGCCAACGCCTTCACTGGATTCACTCTCGACCTTTGTAAATCTTTTGATTCTCTTCGCAGGGTCCGTATCTTTTTCGCCCCACTTAACAAACCCCAGAAGAATTCTCCACGGATCGTCGTCGCTCAACTCTTCCAATCCTTCTGCGATTGTCGGCTCCGTCTGATTATCCAAGTCCAATTCTTCACCGGGACGACCAAAGGTGATCTCGAATCCTTCGACCTTGCGCGTGGGCTGCGAGCTATCACAGCTACGTGCAGCAATGGCTTGCTGCGATGCCGTCTGGTCGCGTCCGATGAGAAAGACAGGGTAGAGCGCGTCCCCATCGTTAATCACCAGGTTCAATTCGTCGAAGAGGGCTTCGCTGAGCAGTTCGTCTTCCGGGACGACAACCTCTCGTCCTCTGCCGTCAATGGCGACGCCAGCCGAAAGCGTGACCTCTTGATATTTCTTGCCGCCGGTGTCTGTCTTTTCTTTGCCCGTCAACTCAAGCCCGCGCGCTATGCCCCACAGATGCAGGTAACGTTCGTGGCGAGCCTGCTGGTTGCGGCTGGACTCTACAGCGGTCGTCAGATCGCTGGCGCTCAGAATCTGGCCTTCATAAAAGATTGCGCGTTCGATGTTGCTCATGGAGTCCCTTTAGCCTCCAGTCTCTTCAAGCGTCTTTCCATCCCCGTGCTCTTCTTGATAAGGTTCGCGTGGCTACGCTTGAGACTTTTCACTGTCTTCACATTCTCTGTATGTTCGTCAGGCGATACGGCCAGAGCTTTCATATCAGCCAGCCGCCTATCTAATTCGGCGGCGACCATTGCCGCGCTCTCGTTGCGTAGCGCCGCCACCTTCTCAGTAATTGCAGCCATGAGAGTTGCTTCTTCTTCGCGGCGTAGCGTCGGAAGCTTCTCGTTCAAGCTTTGCTCGACAATGCTGCCAAGTGCAGTGCTGACAGTTCCGTTATTGATTGCTTCCACCACACGGCTCTTAAAGTCAGGCGAGGCCATTGCCAGAGCGAATTGCTTATCCACTGCCGTAGAAATGGCCGCTTCATTCTCTTCGCGCAAAACGGGCAGTCTTTCATCAAGATGCTCGTCGAGCGCATTGTTGAAAGTGGCGCGCACGTCGCTATCATTGAGAGCTTCCGCTACCTCTTTCGGGTCAATCTTACTGCTAATTACATATGGACTCGCGCCCGCAGTGGACTCGCGCCCGGCAAAAAGCGAGAGGATGATTCGCTCAAACCTCCTGGCATCTTCCGTAGAGGTGCTGCAAGCATGCACAAGAAGCGATGCAAGCGCCTCATAGAACTTGGACGGAAGCCCGCTTCCCAGACGAGTAATGGACGACTGGTTTAAGTAGCGCTCAATCCGCAAATCATAAAAGCCTTTCTTGCCAGGGTAGGGATCTATAATTTTTGTCTCACGCTGCTGCGTCGGGCAACAAAACTCTTCAATCGCCTCGCCTAGCTGACCTACAGGCAGCCAGTAGCGCAATGCCACCGCAGTCAACACAAAGGTTCGCTCCAGATTGCAGATGTTGATTACTTCACAGTCTCGGACTTCAAGGCAGGCCAGCAGCACGCCCATGTCATCGCAAGGCGGGCACGGAGGATTGAGCGCAGCGCAAAGGCAGCCAACTATGTAGCGCCTCAATGCTTCAATTAGTGTCCTTGCGCTGCGGTAGAAATTTTCTATCTTGTTGACGGAAACCTCTTCGTCTGCCTTATCCGACAACGCAAGCGACCGTATAACTCGTGGCAGATCGCAATCGGTTATGTGCGGCGATTTGTCCAAACGGTCGAGCAGCGCTTCACGAATCGCCAAAAGCGATGCTGAAATTTCTGTCTGATAATTCTTACTCCATGCTAGACCTTCAGCCCACAAGCGATAAATGACGCGATCAATTTGCGCTTGCTCCTGCTGTGATGGCGTTGATGACGCCATCATTGTGTGTCCTGTTCCGGGTGTGCTTTTCGGCGCGGCGCGTTTAGCGGCAGATAATTCGTCGGCGGTCTCAGCTATGGTGCTTGCGTAAGCTTGATCCACAGGAGATTCTATATTTTGGCTGATGAGCGTAGAGGGAAGCGATTGACTGACATCATTCAGAACCTCCTGGGCTTCGCGGAATGATTGTGCGAAATCCTCTTTATTCTCTCTCGCTTTCTCTATTACGGATTCCTGCGCCTGCTCATCTAACAGGAGAAAGCGCGCAGGATAGCTTTCCAGAACGCGCGCCTCTTCAAGAGCGTTCCACATGCTCTCTTCCGAAATAGCTTTCTTCATCTCCTCGACGGCTTTCCGCGTACTCAACGTAGCCGTCTTCATCTGTTCGAGGTGCGCAGTCTCAAATGTCACAGTCGGGCTTTCCCTAATCGCCTTTATAGCCGTACCTGCTTGCTGCTCTAACCGGGACATAGATTTGGCGTCCATGGCGGTCTTCTCGGCGCTTATCAGGTCGCCTATGCAGGCGCAGATGCGCGAGAGAAGATTGGCATGGGGCATCTGCTCTTCGCGGCAACGAAGCTCGAATCGGAAGCCCTCGCGCACGCGCGTCGGCTCGCACGTCTGAAAGCTACACGGCTCGTCCGTCGCATAGGGACTAACAGGGTCTGTCATCTCTTCGCAGTAGCGAATGTATAGGCAGTAGTGGCGCGTCAACTCAGATTCCGTGCTCTCTGTCTCCTGTTTTCCTGTAGCAGCGCCGGTTGCATCCACCTCTATCACGGTTGGTGCTGCCTGTTCGGCAGGGTAGAGCTGTTTCTTCGCATCAGCGCACGGATCACCGCAGTCGCGGCCAAGCAGATTGCGCCGCAGCTCGCGCACCATCGCATTGATGTCCAACTCCTGCGGGCAGGGCAGCGTAATATCGTTGCCGCAGCAATCAAGCGCGTAACCGGCGTTGACGATCACATGGCTGCCGCCGCACGGATTGCACGTCACGTCCAGACCGCACACCACGCCCTCGCCGAACATGTGGCGATTGTGCAGACGATTCTTTCCGGCTATGTACTCTGTCAGCAGTTGCAGGTCTTCTTCCGTGAGCAATTGGCCTGCGAAGAAACGTGGTCGTACAAAGCCCTGATTCTGGCATGAGCTACATCCGGCATTGCCGCAGGAGCATGTGGAAACAGTAGCGATGGCAGTAGTGCTGCCGCCGCCGCATCCACATGGGCTACTCTGATTTTTGACTTGGGTACTGGAGTAGGATTTCATCACAATTCCTCCTCGATATACTTGGTGCCGCGCTTGACGTATATCCAGCTTTCAAATGAGCCTGGCCCTACGGTAGCCCATGGCCCGTAGCCCGGCGGCGCTTTCTCGCATTCAGCGAAATGAGCGCCGCGATAAAATCTTTCGTGGTAATCCGGCAGAAGGGGAACGCGCCCGCCTACATGCATGCCGTTCACAGGACGGCAGCAGTGATCCAGTATGAAAGAGGCGCGAACGACGATGATTAAGCGGTCGCCCGTGTTGAGAACTTCTCCGGTCGTCTGGCGGTAACGTATCGTGTCGGTCGTCGCAGAGTTAGCGGGCAAATCCATGAACTTACCTTCCATGTAGAAGCTGCTGCCCGCTTCGCCTTCTCCGCCGCGAACGACCCACAGATCAATCACACCTTTCTTCAGAGTAGAGACCAGCACCGGCTTGGAAAAGCGAATCACCAGACCACCATGAGCATCTTCTGTGCCCAGAAGATGAGCGGTCTCTCGCCGCGTGTATTCAGCCCCTTGAGTCCAGTTGATGCCCGTTATTGTGGTAGAGGTGTAGAGGCCGACGGGGCGGCGCACTTCGTTGTGAATCTGGTGGGGCGAGAGCGGGTGACCCGGAATGAAATCGTCTATGCGAGCGAGAAGCAGGCAAGCGTCTGCGCACGATTCGCAGCAGGTCTCGCAACGTTCATCATGCTGCGGAGGCTCAAGGCTCACACGAACGCGAACAGAGTCTCGCACCTTGCCGTAAGTGCAGGCGGAGCTTGCGCCGCACGCATCTGGCAGCACAGGACGCACAGGATCAACGGGCTGCTCGCAATAGCAGATGCTCACGTAGAGAGTGTGCGCGCCCTCTGTTTTCCCATCGTAATCCGGGTCGAGTCTGAGAGCGTGCAGCAGATCAATCTTCCAGGGCTGGCGCACTACAAGCTCGTTGCCCTGGCAATCTAGCGCCAGCCCGCATTCTATCTCCACGCTGGTTCGCATCTCTTCTTCTGCGTGTTCTTTCGGCAACTCTTCAAGCTCGCGCGCGAGTCGCTCGGCGCGCTCTCGAAGCTCTTTTATCTCGTAATCCTCGTCTTCCCGCTCTTCCGTCATCCTTAACTTCAGTTGATCAAGGTCGTCCCTGAGATTGGCCCATTCGGTCGAATGCGGAGGGAGCTTATCCATCTGCGCCTTCATCTCCTGCATCTGGCTTTCAAGGGATTTCATCTCCTGCTCGTCGCGGCTGCTCTTCTCCTTGATCTGCTGGTTTACACGATCAAGCTCTCTCTGTATCTCGTCTCGCTTGCGGGTTGTGTCGGATTCGCAGGATGGGTCAACCGGCTCAGGCACGACCATCAAGCCGCAGACAGTCCCGTAACCGTGTAGGCAGCGATTGTGCAGCTTCAGTTTCTCGCGGAAGTAGTCCTGCTCCTTCTGAAAATCCTGAGCGCCCAGCATCTGGCCGTAGAAATATTTGAGTCGCGTGAAATCCGGCACCGTGGCGCATGACTCGCTGTGTGTTTTCATATTCGTCTCCATCTTGAAGCTCATAGAAAGTTACCGCTCTACTCCATAACAGTATGAATGCCGACTGCGGCTGATTGGCCCACCGTGAAGCCTGCGCGCGAGCCGCGCGACCCTGACCACAGAACGCTCATGCGGCTTAGGCGCACGTTGCCTGAAGAGCCTAGAACGGGCGGCGCAAGCGGCGCGAAAACCGTGTCCACACCCACAGAAGACCAACTGCCTAGCACCCATCCGTTGCTGCCCACCCGGATGGACGCGAGCGTGTGCGCGGGCTTCTGGCTGTTCACTAATCTCTCCAGCCGCTCGCGCCCGGCCTGCGAGATAAGATTGTTCGACGGCACCAGAACGCGAAACCTGTATGCCTCTCCGTTGAGCGGGTCTTGATCCGGGTTTCCAAAACTGCGTAGCGGCGCGCTTGAAAGCTGAGAGCCGCCCAGACGAAAACGCGCTCGCTCTCTTCCGAAAAGTCTTACTGTGCGCAATCTTGTTTCATGTCCCAGACCTCCCCAGCTACGCGCCTGCGCCAACTCTTGAATCACCGGCTCGACATCGAAGACGAGCTTGATGGCGTCGGCTAATCCGGCAACCGTTCCGCGCCAGCGATAGAGGTTCGGCAATTCCTTCAAGATACGGCGACGCTTATCAGGCTCCCATCCGCCTTCAAAAATCAGGTCAAGAAAACTGCCTAGCCAGGGCAGAACTTCATCGGGCACTCCGTCGGCATCCAGCAACGCGGGCGAGCGCTCTATGGCGCGATCAAGGTCTGCAATCGTCGCATCGAAAAGCGAGAGAAAACGTTCTGTGAAATCCTCTGCGCGCGGTGTGTCACGATAGACGGAAGGGAGATGTTCAAGGCTGGTGTTGCGCGGAAAGTCCAGGCGTATGCGACGAACTACAGGCGTCGCAGTGCCGTCCCCTGTAAGGCGCATGCGCAGGAAGAGATAACGACCCGGCGGCTGGTCTATCAGAAAGTCTGACGAGCTTGCCTGCGCTTGCTGCCAATCTTCAGGGTGCGGCTGCCCGGCTGGAAATCTACTCCACTCAGGGTCTGCGTTCGCGTCGCCCTGCGATGTAGCATCAATGGTCTCGCTGGTCGAGACTGTAACCGAGAGAGTTGTTCCCGCTGGCACGTCTGCGTCCACACGCACGCGATGCCAGTGGCATCTGGGAATCCCGCTGTCAACAGGCAGCGTCAGAATCTGTCCCATGCGCCTTCGCGGCGGCAAAGCCGGTCTGGCTATTTCATCTTGCGCAAGAGGACGCCCGTACCACGAGTAGCAGGAAGTGAGAGGCAGTCCATCGGGGCCGCGTTCTTCCAGACAGAATCCTATGTCCGAAGCGGCGACCAGTCCTGTCGGCTGAAAGGCGCTTGCAAGACGGCTTGCGCTCACAGGCTTAAACTTCACATCATCGCGCTCAGCCCGCCACAATCGCAGGAGCAAGTTAGAGCCGAACCGTTTGTGCGTGACAACCCAGACGGCGCAATCATTGCCAACAGCGATTCTATCAATCGCTCCGGGCAACGGTGCGCGCAACTCGCCGCGATAATCTCCTGCTGGCCCAAAGCGCTGCACGCTCGAAGAACCTTCAGCCGCGAGCAGCAATTCGCCCCACGGAGTGAAAGCGATTGGCCCAACCTGCTCCGCCCTGATTGCAGCGGTGACCCGCTCTCCTCCTCTGGTCAAGACCCAGACTGCGCCCGCGCCCCTGTCCGCGATTGCAATACGATGTCGTCTGGCCGCCACTGCAACCACATCAATCAAGTGAACGGGCGCGCAAGCGTCGTCGCTCCAGACAGGTAGCCAGCCTACAGAACAACCGCTGCGCCGAAGAAGCCTGGAAACCGGCGGGGCGGGCGTGGCAAGATACCATTCGCATGGCCCGCAGCCGCGCGCCAGTTGCGGCGGAGGCAGATAAGCCATCACGCTTGCTTCGTCAACAGTGCCCGCGAATCGCTTTGCCAGCCGAACTCCGTTCGGGTCTTTCAATCCGCTCAGGTGCTTGTGGGCGCTCTTATCGCTGCCTACGTCCCAGCCGATATAGGCATCAAGCAGCCTGAAGGTTTGTGGAAGAGCGCCGCAACTCATAATCCCTCCCTCGGATCAACCACAATCACTTGATGCTCTTCAGGCCAGAGCAGCGTGTGAGGGTCTATCGGAACATCTGTGCAGCCGCGAACGCGGTTGCCGTCCAACACCAGATTGAGACGCGACACAGCATTGACGCCCGCCACTTTGAGAAGGCGTCGCACCAGAGCAGCATTGCGAATCGTGCCGCCGAAAGGCCAGCCCGTTTCGTCGTCGCCACCCGTGAGCGGATGAAAATAGGCGTCGAGCGTCTTCAGCACGCTGCGCACAGTGTCGCCTTCGTCTGCGGACGGGTTGACCACTATGCCTACCTCTGCGCGAATCTTGTGATAGCGCGGAGCAGCGGCAACCACTTCGACTCCGGCAGGAGCGAAATTATTGCTCAGGTACTCCGCCACTGCGCGCAACGTGCCTTCATCCGGTGTCGGCTGTCCTTCGTTGCGATCCGGCGGTACTACGAACACGCCTACGACGCCGGGGATGGGTCGCCCCGGAAAAGATGGGTGCAGCCCTGCGACAGCGTGGGCGCGCGCAACCTGCGCTCCTGTAGCGCGCATCGCTATCAACTCGTAATCGGCGACGGCCACCGCTCGTCCTCTTGCGCGTATCTCCTGTGGCCCGCGACGCAAGGTGCTCTGCTGGCTCTCTGTGTCTGTGCCGCCGGACGCGGGCTGCGGGTTCTTCACGCCGTTGATGAAAGGAACGGAGGTGATCTGCGTGTTGACGGCCTCCGCTTGAACTGCGCCAGCCGCTCCGCCTCCGACGCGATAACTGGCGGCGCGCACGTTTCGGAATCCCGGCGGAATGGCCGCGCCGTGAACGCCATCGCCAAAAGCCAGTTCGCCGCTCTCGTAATTGATAACGTAGACTCTTGCTTCAGGGCCATACTCTTCAAGGTCTTCAACCTCTTTCCACACTCTGGCCTTCGTGCTTGATTGTTCGTCCACAATTTTCTCGCTGCCTGCGCTCTCGGGTGTGAGGGACTGGTCAGGCTCTCTCAGATCGCTATCGAGATCGAAACCGCCCTCGTCAACACTGCCCTCGTCCACTTGAAGAATCAGCGATTGCGGAAGAATGGGAGTCTGGCTCAAACGCCACAACTTGCCGCGACTGTTCGCCACAGGCTCAAGCACTTCGTTCCTGATGGTGCGCGCGGCTATGGCCGAGACCATGTTCAGCTTTATGAATGAGAGGGTCGGGCCTTCTTTGTATTGCCCGAAAATTATGCGCAGCCGCATCCAGCGCAGAGGCTTGTCTCCTGTGAGACCTTCCGGTCGCAGGCCAATGCGCCACTGTCGCGGCATCCGCAGCTCAACCACTCCGCTGCGAACCAATCCTCCGGTCTCGTCAAGCACGACCTCTAAAGGCTGATAACTGGCTCCGTCCAGAATCTCCCATTGCAGCATCGGCGCAGGCTCTACGGGAAGCGGCGCTATGCCTCCGGCAGGATTCGGCGGCGGTGTTCCGGGCGGAGCGGCTACGCCTATGCCGAGCGAGAGCATGGGAGCAGGAACAACTTCACCGGACAGCCCAATCAGTAAAGCTCGTCCCGGCCCACCTCTTTTTCCGAAAGGAGTAAAGCTCGCATTCGGGTCTTTGCCTGCTGTGTCAACTTCAAGAAACAGGCTGCCTTGCTGCGAGTAAGCTTCTTCAATTTTTGCCGGAGCTGCGTAGAGGTCACGCTCAGTCTCGAAGATAACCATGTCGCCGGAGCCTACGGCTGGCTGCGCGCCTATTTGAAAGCCGCGACTGACAAGCACGGATTGCGGCGCGCTATCGGAGACGCTGAATTCGAGCACAGTTTTGGCAGGAGTAGCGGGAAGCGTCTGGACGCCTGCGATGTTTAGAAATTCGATAAATGCTTTTTCGGGAAAACGATTGAGCCGTGTGAGCACAGGCTCGGCCTGTTCGCTGAACAGGCGTATGAGCGCGACGCCTGCATCGCTGCTGCGTTGGTTAGTCCACTCGGGAGTGAAGAACTTGATACGCGCGCGCAACTCGCGCGCAACGGCGCTGCGCGTCGCTGTCGCCAACTCCGGTTGTTTGATCGTAGAGCCTTTGACAGTAACCATACGTGCGCCCGGTTGCGCTCCGGCCTCTTTGCCCCACCACGGTTGACTCATCGCAATCCTCCCTGATCCAGGCCGGAGTTGAGGAGTTGAACCGTGATACCTTCAAGCGAAACGAGATCATGTGGGCCAACCGGTACGTCTTCACAACTGGATTGCGGAGCCTGACCGTCCAGAAAGATATTG
>DATHJK010000003.1:0-2959 GCA_035316225.1 Pyrinomonadaceae bacterium | reverse complement strand
TGGGCATACCGCGAGCTGCTCTACTTTCTCGTGTGGCGCGACGTGAAAGTGCGTTACAAGCAGACGGTGCTGGGCGCGGCGTGGGCTATCTTGCAGCCACTCCTTCTGATGCTCATTTTCAACTTCTTTTTTGCCAGACTCGGCGGCATCAGCTCCGGCAATATCCCTTATCCGCTCTTTGCATACGCGGGGCTGCTGCCCTGGACGTTCTTCGCCACCGCCATAACCAACAGCGGCAATAGCCTGGTCGGAAGCACTAACCTGATAACGAAAGTCTATTTTCCGCGTACGTTTCTCCCGGCTGCGGCTGTGGGCGCGGGGCTGGTTGATCTTGCAATTGCGTTTGGCCTGCTAATCATTATGATGATTTACTACGGAGTCGGACTTCATTTGAGCTTTGCGCTATTGCCTGTGCTTATAGTCTTGGTGACGCTGCTGGCTCTGGGCGTTGGGTTGCTCATGTCTGCGCTCAACGTCAAGTACCGTGATGTTCGTTATGCGCTCCCGTTTATTATTCAGATATGGATGTTCACTTCGCCTGTCATCTATCCTGTGCCCGAAAGGTGGCGCTGGCTGCTCTCTATGAATCCCATGACGGGCATCATAGAAGGATTTCGCGCCGCGCTCTTCGGTCAGCCGTTCAACTGGCTGACACTGGGCGTCTCGGCAGCCATCACGCTCGCGCTTCTGGTTTGCTCCGCATTGGCCTTCAATCGCATGGAGAAGAGTTTCGCGGACGTTATTTAACGAGATGAAGCCGATTATCAAGGTCGAGCATCTGGGCAAGCGCTATCGCATAGGCGCGCAGGCTACTCCTTACGGAAGCCTTCGGGAGACGCTGGCGGGCGCGGCGCGTGCACCGCTTCGTCTGATGCAACGCGGCTCGCGCAACCCTCAGCCGACCTTCTGGGCTGTTCGGGATATTAGTTTTGAGATTCATCCGGGCGAAGTCGTAGGCATCATAGGGCGCAACGGTGCAGGCAAAAGTACATTGCTCAAAATGCTCTCGCGCATCACGGAGCCTACGACCGGGCGTATAGAGCTTTACGGGCGCGTCGGCAGTCTCTTGGAAGTCGGCACGGGCTTTCACCCGGAATTGACCGGGCGCGAGAACGTCTTTTTGAACGGCGCTGTGCTGGGCATGAAGCGACAGGAGATTGCCCGAAAATTTGACGAGATAGTGGCCTTCGCAGAAGTCTTGCAGTTCATTGACACGCCGGTCAAACATTATTCGAGCGGCATGTACCTGCGGCTGGCCTTCGCCGTCGCCGCGCATCTTGAGCCGGAAATATTGCTCGTGGATGAAGTGCTCGCCGTAGGCGATGGCAGATTCCAGCGCAAGTGTCTGGACAAGATGCAGGACGTAGGGCGCGCGGGACGCACAGTTCTTTTCGTCTCACACAACATGCCTGCGATTACGCGCCTGTGCCCGCGCACCATCCTGCTCAATGACGGTCAGGTAATCGGCGATGGGCCATCCACACAGGTCGTCAGCGCATATTTAAGTTCCGGGCTGGGGACTACAGCCGAGCGCAAGTGGACAGACGAAAGCACTGCGCCCGGCAACTCCGTTGTGCGACTCTGCGCCGTTCGCGTTCGCACTGAAGAGGGTGAAGTGACGGATGCGCTGGATATACGCAAGCCCGTGATTCTGGAGATGGAGTACGAGGTGCTTGAGTCCAGCCATGTGCTGTCACCGAATTTTCATCTCTATAATGAAGAGGGCGCGTATGCTTTTGTTGCCAACGAGACAGACCCTGAGTGGCGCGGTCGCGTTCGTCCCGCCGGACGTTATGCGAGCGCCGCAATGATTCCGGGTAATCTACTATCTGAAGGGACGCTCTTTGTCGGCGCGGCGATAAGCACTTTGAATCCCGTCATAGTACATTTCTACGAGCGCGACACTGTGGCCTTTCAGATAATTGACAGCATGGATGGCGATTCGGCGCGCGGCGAGTTCGCAGGCCCAATGCCGGGCGTGGTGCGCCCGAAGCTGGAGTGGCGTACACGCCTGCTTTCAGCGAGCGAGCAGACAGCGGCGGTTCAAACAGGGGAAGGTGCGCGATGAAAGTTGTTATCCTTGCCGGAGGACTTGGCACCAGATTGTCCGAAGAGACGGAGATTAAGCCCAAGCCTATGGTCGAGATAGGCGGACGCCCGATTCTCTGGCACATCATGAAGCACTACGCGCACTGCGGCCTCAAAGAGTTCTACGTTGCGCTTGGCTATCGAGGCGAAATCATCAAGCGTTTCTTCATGGACTATTACAGTCTTGACGGGAGCATCAGTATTGACCTTGCGAGCGGTCGGGTTGAAAAGCATGACCGCGAATGCGAGGACTGGGTTATACATCTGAAGAACACAGGGCAGGAGGCCAACACGGGCGGGCGTGTGAAGCGGCTGGAGCAGTGCCTTAATGACGGCACGTTCATGCTCACTTACGGCGACGGCGTTTGTGATGTTAACTTGCAAGACCTGCTCGCCTTTCATCGCGCGCATGGACGGATTGCCACGGTGACGGCTGTCAGACCGCCAGCGCGCTTCGGCGGACTCGTCTTCGACGGCGACATAGTTGTTGATTTTACGGAGAAGCCGCAGATTGGAGAAGGATGGATAAACGGCGGCTTCATGGTCTTCGAGCCTGAGATTTTCAACTACATAGAAGGCGACGACAGCAGCCTTGAAGTTGACGCGCTTGAAAGATTGGCAGCAGACCGGCAGCTAGCCGCCTATCGTCATGAAGGCTTCTGGCAATGCATGGACACGCTGCGCGATAAACGTTTTCTTGAAAGCCTGTGGCAGGAGCGGCGCGCACCCTGGAAAATTTGGGAATGAACGGGAATCAAAATAGTTTCTGGCTTGACCGCCCAACATTGGTAACGGGCGCGACCGGGCTTGTCGGTGGCTGGCTCGTTCGCCGCTTGCTTGATGCTGGCGCTGATGTTGTGTGCATGGTGCG
>DATHJK010000002.1:0-5495 GCA_035316225.1 Pyrinomonadaceae bacterium | reverse complement strand
GTCGGAATAGTTGAAAGCCCGTAACCTGCTTCAAAGCATCGTCAATCGTCGCGGCGGCAGTCGCAGCAATCTCGGTGGAAGAGAGAACGACAACGCTCGCCGCAGTCTCTCCCAGAACGGTTTCCGTGCGCGTGGCCGTCACAGTCACCTGCTCCGTGACGGGCGCAGGCGATAAGATTATCTCTATGAGAACAGGTGATGTTTCGTTTGCGTTCCAAATTTTCTCTGCTACGGCGAACCCGCGCGCCTTCACAATCAAGACGCCTTCGCGCGCAGTCAGATTGTTGAATACGAAACGTCCGCTTGCTTCCGTTCTCGTCTTAGCAACGACCGACGAAGCGACGCTCAAAGAGACATCTGCGTCCTCGATTGCCGCGCCTGTTTCGTCGCGTACGACGCCTTCTATGCGTGAAGATGTTTGCGTAGTTTGCGCTGAAGCAAATGAAGAGCAGACGATTGCTAAGAGCAGCACGATCAAGAGACGCAGGCAGACGACAAAGCCCATCACTCGCACAATCTCTACTAGATTGAGGGAGCGAGCCGGAAACCTTTTGCGTTCTCTTTGCGTCTTTGCGTCTTTGCGTGAGATTAAGTTTCTCGCAAAGGCGCAAAGACGCAAAGAGAAGAGATCGCAAAGAGTTGAATCGTTCATCAAGGGTTTGAAATACTTTTTCAGGAATCAGCCCTCTAATTACGAAACTCCTGCGAGATCATAATCCCGCGCGCTCCGCCGTCCATTATTCCAATGCCTACGCGCCCGAATGCTCGCTGAAGGATGTTGGCGCGGTGGCCGGGCGAATTCATCAATCCAGTGTGCGCTATTTGCAGGGTTGGCGCGAGAGCAAGGTTTTCGCCCGCTGCCCTGAACGTTATTCCTGCCTCCTGCATACGGTCGAAAGGGCTTTTACCCTCCGGCGTGGAATGCGAAAAATAGCCGCGCGCAAACATGTCTGCGGAATGCTTTCTTCCAACTTCCGTTAGTTCCGCGTCCGGCGCAAGCGGCGCTAACCCTGCGCGGGCGCGTTCACGATTCACAAGCTGCAACATCTCCGCTTCCAGGTCCGGGCGCGGCTTTGTGTTCGTGACCTTGTAGGGCAGTTGGACTGTCTCGTTAGACTCAGGCTCCGAAGGAACCGTGAGCATGTTGAGCGTCTGCCTTACCGCTTCGTTGAAGATGGGCGAGAGTTTCGCGTCTAAAGTTTCACTGACTACGGCAAGACGATTGGCAATGGCGCTCTCACGCGCAGGCACACCCACGCTATCTGGCAGCGGGAGCGCCAGAAGAATCGAGGCGGCAATCGCAGCCGAGATTATCCCGTTGATGAAGCCGGGCAGTATTCCCAAGATGCGGTTCGTAGGGCGTTTGTGAACCTTTTTCGGAATACGCCGCAGAAGCAGGTAACCTATCAGATGTATAAAGATGCTTGCGAAGCCCGCGACCAGAATGAAGGCCAGGGGAAGAACCCAGTATTGCTTCAAACCAACATGAGGCTCAAGCACGCGCGCGACCGATTGATAATAGCGCAAGCCAATCAACAGACTTCCGACCCATCGAACCAGATCGAGCAGACCCAGTATAAAGCCGCGATGCCAGCCTTGCAGCACGCTCAATAGCACCAGTAGAATCAGCAACAGGTCAATGAAATTCCAGTTCATACTCCTCTTCCTCTGTTAAGAGTTTGCCACTAATGCGAGAATATTATTTGACGCTTCACGTTTATAGTTAAATCATGGAAAAGTAAACCTCGCGCGGTATGTACAACTTTTGAGGAGGAGGATTGAGATGGCTGTAGAATGGAGAAAGGATGTAGACGCGGCGCTCGAAGAGGCTAAGGCGAACAACAGGCCGCTGCTGATTGATTTCAGCGCGGCCCCCGCGTGAGGCGCTTGCGCTCGGCTGGAAGCCGAGTCATACGCCGACGAAGAGGTCTCTAAATTCATCAACGAGAATTTCATCCCCGTAGAATCACACATCAAAGAGCACCCCGCATGGTTCCACCGCTTTGATGCACTTTGGACGCCCACAGTGCTCGTAATGGATTCCGAAGGTAAAGAGAGAGAGCGAATGGAGGGCTATCTTTCGCGTGACGAATTTCGCGCGTTTCTGGAGATGGGTCTAGCCAGAGCGTCTTTCATGCACAAGAAATGGGCAGACGCGGAGCAACGCTACGCTAGTGTTGCAGAGAATTTCCCGGACACGCACTCTGCGCCCGAAGCCGTCTACTGGCGCGGAGTGAGCCATTACAAGGCGACGAACGATCACACAGTGCTAGGCGAAGTTGCCGAACAGTTCAAGCAGAAATATCAGGACAGTATCTGGGCAGAGAAGGCTTCCGTGTGGGCGCATTGAAAAAGTGACCTACAGGAAGATTCAAGCTTATTGCTCCTTCGGAGCGTAGGATTCTATTCTCCGCTCCGAAGGAGTACTGATACAACACTTATCTACTTCACCTGCTCAAAATAGCGCATGTTCTTGCGTTCCTGGCATTCAGATTAGTTCTTAAGCCTGTTCACACAAAAGAGAAGGGCAAACATGGCATCCATGAGGTCAACGCGAAGATCAAAATCTATTTTGAGCATGGGATTAGGTTTGATGCTGATGAGTTTGAGCAGTTACGTAAGCGGACAAATCGGAGCATGGCGTGGCGCGAATACTATTTCAACTTCTGCTGAAACGGCTTCATCTCTTAACAAGAGATTTGATTTAAAGTTTGACCTGCCAGAGCCTGCCAGTCCGGGTGAGAGAAAAACCCTGTGGGCTACTTACTATTATGTATATGGAGATGTACGCAGCGTGCCCGATGGTCAACCTCTGTTGAATCTGTCGGGCGACAGGTTAGGGCCATTGCTTTCCGTGCGGGATTGGTGTCTTGGAGCAATCGAAGGCACTATCCGCGTGGTGGACTCAAACGGTCATGCCGAAGTTTACAACTATGCAGGCAGAGGCGATTCCGTTCAGGTTGATTGCTCCGGCGTCATTCACAGTCCATCAATAAATCTGAATGCTACAGGCTCAAGCCGCTATCGCATAGCCACAGGCCCCTTTGGCGATGGTGTGCCGGGGATGATACTCGTACCATACAGAACCATCGCCGCAGATACTACCGTCATCCCTATCGGCACGGTAATCTACATACCTGCTGCAAGAGGCATGGAGATTATCTTACCCTCCGGCAGAAAGACGAAGCATGACGGCTATTTCTATGTTGCCGACGTTGGTGGCGCGATCAAGGGAAATCACATTGATGTGTTTGGGGGAATATTGAGCAGCAACCCGTTTCCCAACTTCATCAAGAATAAGAGCAGCCAGACGTTCGAGGCGTTCGTAATCGCAGACTCGCGTATAACAGAGAGATTAAAGAGACTGCATACACTTTCGCAATGAAACTATTAACTGGAAAAGTGGTGTCCGGCGAAGGCAATTTCTCCTATTGGATTGAACGGCTGCGGGATCATTATCTGAAGAAGACTGGACTGAACCTTTTCCCCGGAACGTTGAATGTACAAAGGGAAAGCAGACTTAACAACGTAAGCGCGGCGCAGCGATAGTTCCAGTCCACTATGGCAGGTTATAAAGCTGCGCGAAGTTCGCGCCCCAGTTCCGTTGCGTTTGCCTGCCGGTCAGCCGGATTTTTAGCCAGCGCCTTCCTGATAGCATTATCAATTGCGGGCGCGAACCCGAGCGACTGAGGAAGAGGCGCGGGTTCTTCGTAAAGATGTTTGGCGATGATGCCGGTGACGGTTTCGGCTGTGAAAGGCGGAGCGCCAGTGAGTATTTCATAGAGCATTGCGCCCAAACTGTATACATCCGAGCGCGCGTCTAAGGGGTTGCCCATACATTGTTCCGGCGACATGTAGTAAGGAGTGCCTACTAGAGTGCCGGTCTGCGTCAGTTGATGCGCCGTTGCTATGTCGCGCAGCTTGGCTATGCCGAAATCAACCACCTTCGGCGTCTCATACTCTCGATCTTCGTCCTCTGGAAGTATGATAACGTTGTCGGGCTTGAGGTCACGATGAATAATCTCGCGCCGGTGAGCAGCGCCCACGCCAGCGCAGATGCCGCACATCAAATTGAGAGCGCGTCGCGCAGAAAAAGCTCCCTCACGGTTAAGGAGACGGCGCAGCGATTCGCCTTCAACCAACTCCATAGCAATGTAAGCAGGTATCTCTTCATCCGGGCCTTCACCGAAATCGTAAATGGTAACGACGTTCGCATGGCGCAGCATCGCCGCAGCACGCGCTTCACGGCGGAAACGTTCAATCGCATCGTTGTCCTGAACGAATTTGGGCAGCAGAATCTTGATGGCGACTTCATCGCCTATGCGCGTGCGTCTTGCCCTGTAAACGGCGCTCATCCCGCCTTCGCCCAGAAGCTCTAACAACTCGTACTTACCATCAAGCGAGCGGCCTGTGAGCGGGCCGGGAAGAGCAGAAGTAACCTTACTGCCGTTACCCTCTTTGCTAACTTCTGTCTGAATTGACGAGACAGGATTGCCGCAATCAGGACAATACAGAACCTCGTGCGCCAGAATCAGATCGCAGTTGCGACAGTACGGGCCATTGAATATGCGTTCAAGCGCCGGGCCAATAACATTCAGGCCATGTTCGCCTGCCGCAGCGCCAGCGAGCCTGCCTTTCGCGTCAAACAGATAATAGAAGGGCGTATAGCCGTTCTCGTTTTGAAACGCATCTCGCAGATTATGTTCGTTATCAACCGCGCACGGCTCGCTCATCCCCAGACGCGCAATCGCTTCGCGCACCACCTCTGTATCAGTGTCCTCTTCATAGCGCGGCATGTGCACTGCGATTACGCGCAAGCCTCTCTCTCTATATTTATCGCGCCACTCGGCCACTAGCGGGAGATTCTCTTTGCAGATGCCGCAACTGACAGCCCAGAAATGCACCAGCGTCGGGTGTCCTTTGGCGCGCTCTTCCGCCACGGCGGTCGTGCCATTGAACCACACGGTCGCACCCTCAAATCGTGGCATCTCTGTTCCGATCTTCATCGCCATAACTCTGACCTCGTGACGGGTGAGTTGTAAATCGTGGGTAGAAATTGAGAATTTTGATAGATCGCCTTTTCTATTCACGATTTACGATTCACTATTCACGGCTTTATTGTTTTCTGTCCGGGACGCCATTCAGCCGGGCAGAGGTTTCCGGTCTGGAGAGCTTGAAGGACGCGCAGGGTCTCTTCAGCCGAGCGGCCAACGTCAAGGTCGTGGATTACTTTGTAACGCAAGACTCCCTTCGGGTCTATTATAAAAAGTCCGCGAAGCGCTATGCCTTCATCTTCCAGAAGCACGTCGTAATCTCTGGAGACTTTCTTGGTGATGTCTGCGGCGAGCGGAAATTTCAGTCCCTGCACACCGTTTTTCGAGCGCGGAGTCTCAAGCCATGCTCTATGCGAATAGACGGAATCAATCGAAACTCCAAGAACGTCCGCACCGGCTTTCTGGAAATCCTCGTAACGGTCGCTGAATGTGGTCAACTCC
>DATHJK010000001.1:0-3520 GCA_035316225.1 Pyrinomonadaceae bacterium | reverse complement strand
ACTGCTGCGGGGGAATCTCGCCGCCGCGCCGACGCTCGCGCCTCTCTTCGCGTCGCGCTCTGAAGTCTTCTCTGATCTGATCCAACTGTGTGCGCTGCTCTGCGGTGAGCAATCCAATAATCTCATTGTCCATGCTCTTGCTCGCTTGCTGAACCTGCTGGCGAAGATTGCGCGCCCTCTCCACCTGTTCGGGGGTGAACGTGCCCTGCTCTCTCTGCATGTGAAGCTGGCCCAACTCTTCGCGTTGCGCCTCGGTGCTAGCCATAAAACGCTCCATGATTGAGTGCACCTGCTGGCGTTGCTGCTCCGTCAGATTAAGCTGACCGAGGGCGTGTCTCATATACCCCATGCCGCCGTGGCCGGGACCCTCGCCCCTGCCATGCCTGCGCTCTACAGGTCCGGGGCTTGTGTTCGGCGACGGCATTTGAGATTGCGGCTGCTGCTGCGCGGCTGCAACAGCGACGAATAGCAGGCAGAACGCCATTGCGCCAAGTCTGTTCTTCCACGTCATAATAAAAAATGCTCCTTGCTCGAATTTGAATTGATGAAAAGCTCACTCGGATTCTTGGGAAACTCTTAGGCAGGCAAGGCTAAAAGGTTTTCCCGGTTGCCTCAGTACATTTAGACGCACGACACGAGTATTTAGTCTGACAAGCTCTGCGGGCAGCGCGCTTGAAAGAGAGCGCTTACTTTAATGCATGTTTTGGCGGGCAAAGCACTTTACAAAACAAAGAAAAACTGGTATGTATATCCTGTGATTGAGCGGTCTAAATCGAAAGCCTGTGTTCATCGCCCCGGTGCTTCATGCTGCTTCACTTCCGACCCGATTCGTCAATGGACTTTTCGCGCGTGGCAAAACCGAGCCGGGCGCGCTAGAATGTGCTCACAATGAAACTTCTTGGTCAGATCAACTCGCCCGAAGACCTGCGCCGCCTGCGCGTGGATCAATTGCAAGCAGTCGCAGACGAGATTCGTCAATACATTCTTGAAACCATGTCGCGCGTCGGCGGACACACGGGCGCAAGCTTAGGCGCGGTCGAATTGGCCGTAGCTCTACACTACGCTTTCGATACGCCGCGCGACCGTCTGGTCTGGGACGTGGGCCATCAGGCTTACGCCCATAAAATTTTGACCGGAAGGCGCGATCAACTGCCTACGATCAAGCAGTACGGCGGACTCTCCGGCTTTCTTCGACGCGACGAGTCGGAGTACGACACTTTCGGCGCGGGGCATGCCTCGACCTCGTTGAGCGCGGCGCTGGGGATGGCGATTGCGCGCGACCGAATGGGCGAGGATCACCACGTCGTTGCTCTTATAGGCGACGCATCGCTTGCGGGCGGCATGGCTATGGAAGCTGTCAATCAGGCCGGGCATTTGAAGACACGTCTGATCGTAGTCTTGAACGATAACGAGATGTCTATCGCCCCTGCGGTCGGTGCTTTGACCGGCTATCTTAATCGCATACGCGAGGCGCAAGGCTATCATCGCTTCAAAGATGAAGTGGGCGAAACCCTCAGATGGGTGAGCGAGCGGTTTCATCACGCGGCGAAGACTGTGAAAGACGCTATCGCGGCGGCTGTGCTGCCGGGCGCTCTGGTGAACGAGCTTGGCTTCAAGTACATAGGGTACATTGACGGCCACGATACGGGTGCGCTCGTGCGCGCTCTGGAAGAGGCGAAGAAGGTTCAGGACGGGCCTGTGATAGTGCACGCGCTCACCACGAAGGGCAAAGGCTTTCCGGCGCGCGAGAAGAACTATTACGCATGGCACGCCACAGGCCCGTTCGATCTTGCGACGGGTCAATTGATAAAGCCTGCGAAGCCTTCGCCTCCAGCTTATACGACTATCCTGGGCCAAACTCTCTGCGAGTTAATGGAAAGAGACGATAAAATCGTAGCGCTCACGGCAGCGATGCCGGACGGCACAGGCGTGGACAAAGTGTTGGAAAAATTTCCTGAGCGTGCTTTCGACGTTGGCATTGCCGAGCAGCACTGCGTCACATTCGCCGCAGGAATGTCTTGCGAAGGATTGAAACCCGTTGCCGCAATCTACTCGACATTCTTGCAGCGCGGCTATGACCAACTGGTGCATGATGTCTGCATACAGAACCTGAACGTAAAATTCTGCATGGATCGCGCAGGCATAGTCGGCGGCGATGGGCCAACGCATCACGGGCTTCTTGACATAGCCTACCTGCGCGGTGTTCCCAACATCATCCTGATGGCTCCGAAAGATGAGGGCGAGATGCGCGACATGCTCTATACGATGCTTGAGCATGTGGGGCCAGCGGCTATGCGATACCCGCGCGGCAACGGCTTCGGTGTAGACATCGCGCGCGAGCCTCATCTGCTTGAGATAGGCAAGGCGGAAATCCTGCGCGACGGAGGCGACATTGCAATCGTCGCTTACGGCTCAATGGTTCATCCGGCGCTCAAAGCCTCAGAGCTTCTGGCGCAAGACGGTATAGAAACAACGGTCGTCAACGCGCGATTTGTCAAGCCGCTCGATTCCAGCCTGCTTCTGGCACTGGGCGAAACCAAGCGGCTCATAGTCACTGTGGAAGAAGCCTATCTGGCGGGCGGCTTCGGCTCCGCCGTGATGGAGCTACTGGAGGAGAACGGGCTGCAAGATCACTTACGCCTGGTTCGTATGGGCGTGCCCGACCGCGTAGTTACGCATGGTGACCCAAAACTCCTGCTTGCCAAGTATGGCCTGGACGCAGACGGAATCTATACGCGCGTCAAAGAGACGATGGAAGTTTTAGACGGGCAGCGGGTAAAGCGACAAAAGGTGAGAGGATGAAAACCTGCTGATGCTTTGGAGGCTTAGCTGCAAAGGGCATTGCGAGAGATGGAACAGAAGGGGAACGAATCCGATGTCAATTAAAGGCAAAAAAGCCCTTGCTTATATATTGCTTTCGGTCATCTTCATACCGGGCTGCAAACCTTCCAGTGAAATAAGCTCCAACACAAGTACAAACGGGGCGAAAACAACGCCGACCGTAAAGCCTAACGCAGACGGCACAATCTCGTCAGGTACGGGCGTAGAAAAAGAGAAGCCTGCACAGGGCAAAGCTAACGTGCAGGGCAAAGCCTTTTATAACTCCCGGCCAGCCGCAGGAGTTGAAGTGAAACTGTGCGAAACATTCAGTCAGTATATTGGTGGATGTGGCGGTCAGACCTTCACGGCCAGGACGGATAATGAGGGCGAGTATTTAATCAAGAACGTGCCGCCCGGAATCTACGAGGGCTTGGTTGTAAAGGTCTTCGATACAAACTATTACGTCTTTGCGACCTCCGGCATAGTCCAGTCGGCCAAGTACAAGATCGAAGCGGACAGCACATTCTTCGCGCCTGATACAAATCTTTTCAAGAACGATTTGAAGCTTTTGAATCCTAAAGCTGGCTCGAAAGTGGCCCCGAGCAATATAGAGGTGAAATGGGCTGCTTACCCGGACGCGGCCTATTACAAATTCAGCATATACGCAGATAGCTCGACGGGAGCTACGACAGACTATGAC